>CANGUQ010000030.1 GCA_947456915.1 Betaproteobacteria bacterium | reverse complement strand
GTCTGGCCCTTCTTCAGCCGCACCATGGCCTCGGCGAACGGCTTGACCAGCTGGGCCGGCGGCACCCAGTCGAGTTCGCCGCCGCGGCCCTTCGAGCCCGGATCCTCGGAGCGCTCGGCCGCCGCCTTCTCGAAGGTGATCTTCTTCGCATTGATCGCGGCGAGGAGTTCCTTCGCCTCCGTCTCGGTCTTCACGAGGATGTGCCGCACCTTGTATTCGCGATCTCCGAGCTGGGCGCGGATCTTCTCGTATTCGGCCTTCATGACCGCTTCGGTGATCGGGTTCTTCGCCATGTATTCGGCGATGTAGGCCTGGGCGAGGATGTTCTGGCGGGCGAGTTCGAGCTGAACCTGGACCTCAGGGGTCATCTCCAGACCGCGCTTGAGGGCCTCCTGGCTGGTCGCTTCGAGACTGATCAGTTCCTCGCGCACGCGCGCGCGCAGTTCCGGAGAGTCGGCGGCGCCGCGGGCGACCTGCTGCTTGACCAGCAGGTCGACGCGGCTCTGGGGAATCGCGGTGCCGTTCACGCGCGCGGCGATACCTGCGTTCTGGGCGTTCGCTGCAGGCGCCGACGCGCCGACGACGAGCAGGCAGGCGGCGAGGATTGCCACCGCATGCGGGGCCTGACGCAGGCGGAAAAGACCGGGGCGGGACGGATTCATCGGGGAATTCCCTTTCGCAGTGGGTGTGTCGTCATGGATGGTGCGTGGCAGCCGGCGGTGCCGACGCGGGTTCGTCCGGTGTGCGGGCGTCGATGGCGAGCGCATGGATGCGTGCCGGCATCAGGTCCGCGAGGGCGTCGTAAACGAGGCGGTGGCGGCTCACGCGAGAACATCCGCTGAAGGCGCGGCTGACGATGCGCAGCCGGTAGTGGCCGCCGCCGGTCGCGCCGGGGTGCCCCTCGTGCAGGGCGCTGTCGTCGTCGATCTCGATCGACTGCGGTTCGAGCCGGTCGAGCCGCTCGGCGATCAGCGCGCGCAGTTCGCCCGCCGGGGCGTTCAAGACGCGTCCTGCCCCGGTTGCTCCACCACTTCCCCGTGGCGCGAGATGTAGAGCGCCTGCAGGAAGACGAAGCCGAGCATCAGGCCGGTGACGCCGAACAGCTTGAAGTTGACCCAGGCATCGGTCGAGAAATTCCACGCCACCGCCAGATTGAGCACTGCCAGCAGCGCGAAGAACGCCGCCCACGCGAGGTTGAGCCGGCTCCAGATCGGCTCGGGCAGCTTCACCTGCGAGCCCATCAGCGCCCGCATCGGGTTGCGTCGATACAACCCCTGCGCAATCAGCAGGCCGGCAGCAAACAGCACGTAGAGCACGGTGGGCTTCCACTTGATGAACGCCTCGTCGTGCAGGGCGAGCGTCGCTCCTCCGAAGACGACGACCACGCCGAGGCTCAGCCACAGCGCAGGCTCGATCCGGCGACCGCGCCACCAGAGCCAGCCGATCTGGGCGAAGGTCGCGACGATCGCGACGGTGGTCGCCGTATAGATTCCCGCCAGCTTGTACGCCGCGAAGAAGACGATGACCGGAAACAGGTCGAACAGCAACTTCATCACGCGATTATCTAGCCTTGGGAGCGTGCTGTCCATTTGGCGTTGCGCGCCTGCACGAGCTTGCGCGCCTCCGGCGAGAAGCCGATTCCCGCGACCTGATGCGACGCCTGCCTGAAGAAAGCCTGACACTCCGAGGGCAGGTGCGTCTCCATCCGCCTGAATGCCCGTTCCATCCGCGCGAGGTCGCGTGTGCGGGTGGCCACGATGGCAGAATTCAGCAGCAGCTGCCGCCACGGACGCGCCGGATCGCTCGAACTGCGATCGCCCTGCAGCCGGATCGCCACGTTCAGGATCACCGCTTCGTAGGCATCGGACAGCGCGATGCAGGCGTTGAGACTGCCGGCCTGGTTCGTCCGGTTGGCGAGCGCTGCCACCACCGGCCCGAGCTGTCGCAGCTGTCCCTTGTGGCGCATGCACCACTGAGCGACCTCCAGCGAGATGTCGAGCACCGCGACGCGCGGCTCGCGCAGCTTGAACTTCTCGGCCCAGTTGGCGAGGTCGTGGAGACACTCGAAGATCTGATCGGCCAGACCGGACACGTCTTCGGCGAGCACTTCCGCCGCGGGGCCGTAGTCGCGGTCGATGCGGTCACAGTCTTCGAAGAACACCTCCAGCGCGTCGACCAGCATCGCCGGGGTGATCTTCCCGTCCGCCGGGAGGCCGGAGCGGTCGAACGCCGCGATGATCTCGCGCGCGCCCGCTCTCAGTCGTGCGCGCATGACACTGCTGGCTGGAGTCTGGGCATGGTTCGTGGCACGACAGGCCCGGCGCTCAGCCGGCAGTCTTCCTGAGCTCGAGCGAGGCCGAGTTCATGCAGTAGCGCAGCCCGGTGGGCTTCGGTCCGTCCTCGAACACGTGGCCCAGGTGGGCATCGCAGCGGGCGCACAGCACTTCCGTACGCCGCATCAACCAGCTGTTGTCCTCGACCGTGGCCACGGCAGCGGGCGCGATCGGCTGCCAGAAGCTCGGCCAGCCCGTCCCCGAATCGAACTTGGTTGCGGCGTCGAACAGCGGCTGTGCGCAGCACACGCAGCAGTAGACGCCGGGATCCTTCGTGTCCCAGTACCTGCCGGTGAACGCCCGCTCCGTGCCGTGGCGGCGCGCGATCTGGTACTGCTCCGACGACAGCTGGGCTTTCCACTCGGCGTCGGTCTTCTGTATCTTGTCTGTCATGATCCTGCGCTCGCTGCCCGGTCCGGGCCTGTGGTCGCGGTACGCCCTCCCGGCGCTGCCGACCGGCGAGGGTGATGGGGGAGTGATCGAATGACGCTGGCTTACTGGATGGTGCTCGCCTGTGCGATGTTGCCTTATCTCACGGTGGCGGTGGCGAAGTACCGGCCCGACTACGACAACGCCGCCCCGCGCGCACAACTGGAGCAGGGCACGGGTGTGCGGCAGCGGGCGTACTGGGCCCACCTGAACGGCTTCGAGGCGTTTCCGCCGTTTGCCGCGGCGGTGATTATCGCGCACCTCGCCGGGGCCGCGCAGTCGACCGTGGATCTGCTCGCCGTCGCCTTCGTCGTGCTGCGCGTGGTCTACGTCGGGCTGTACCTCGCGGATCTGCCCGCGGCGCGGTCGCTGGTGTGGACGGCGGGGCTGGCGGCGGTCATCGGGTTGTTCGTCGCCGCCGCGCTTGTCTGAGCCGGGGCTGCGGGCCTGCGCAGGTCGGACTCCCGTGCAACGGGCGGCGCTCGAGCGCCGCCGAGCGATCCGGCTCGCGACGGCGCCCGGGCCCGGGGCGGTCCGACGGCGAACAGGTCGACGAAGCGGTCGCCAGCCATGGCATCGAGCGCCGCCGCATCCGCGCACGCACGCCTGATCGTCGCCTGCTGCCTCGCGGCGAAACGGCGCGCGAGGTTCACCGCGAACTTCGCCTCGAGCAGGGGGTAGCCTTCCTCGCGGCGGCGGCGGTGACCGACCGGATACTCGACCTCGACCGGCCGAGTCGAGGAGCCATCGCTGAAGGTCACCTGCACCGCGTTGGCGATCGAGCGCTTCTGCGGATCCAGGTAGTCGCGCGTGTAGCGCGGCTCCTCGACGATTTCCATCTTCTCGCGCAGCGCATCGATGCGCGGGTCGGCGGCAGCGCTGTCCTCGTAGTCTGCCGCAGTCAGATTGCCCTTGATCAGCCCGACCGCAGTCATGTACTGGATGCAGTGGTCGCGGTCGGCCGGATTGTGCAGCGGACCGCGCTTGTCGATGATGCGAATCGCCGACTCGTGCGTGGTGATCGTGACCTTCGCGATGTCGGCGAGCCGGTCCCTGACCTGCGGATGCAGCGCGAGCGCGCACTCGACCGCGGTCTGCGCGTGGAACTCCGCCGGAAACGAGATCTTGAACAGCACGTTCTCCATCACGTACGAGCCGAGCGGGCGCGCCAGCGTGAGCGGCCTGCCCTTGAACAGCACGTCCTGAAAGCCCCACGTCCTCGCGGTGAGCGCCGACGGGTAGCCCATCTCGCCGCGCAGCGTCATCCACGCGATGCGCACCGCGCGGGACGTTGCGTCGCCGGCGGCCCACGACTTGCGCGAGCCCGCATTCGGCGCGTGGCGGTACGTGCGCAGCGACTGGCCGTCGATCCACGCGTTGGACACCGCGTCGATCACTTCGTCGCGAGTGCCGCCCATCATCGCGGTCACCACTGCGGTCGAGGCCACCTTCACCAGGACCACGTGGTCGAGCCCCACGCGGTTGAAGCTGTTCTCGAGCGCAAGAACGCCCTGGATCTCGTGCGCCTTGATCATCGCCGTCAGCACGTCGCGCACCGTGAGCGGCGCATCGCCGCGCGCGACGCGCGTGCGCGACAGCCAGTCGGCGGTGGCGAGGATGCCGCCGAGGTTGTCCGAGGGATGGCCCCACTCGGCCGCGAGCCAGGTGTCGTTGAAGTCGAGCCAGCGCACCATCGTGCCGATGTTGAACGCGGCCTGCACCGGATCGAGCTGGAACGGCGTTCCCGGCACCCTGGCGCCGTTGGGCACGATGGTGCCCGGCACGATCGGGCCGAGCAGCTTGGTGCACGCCGGATAGTCGAGCGCCTCGAGTCCGCAGCCAAGGGTGTCGAACAGGCAGTAGCGCGCGGTGCGATACGCCTCCGCGCTGTCGATGCGCGCGTCGAGCGCGTAGTCGGCGATGTCGACGAGCAACTGATCGGGTTCGGGGCGGATGTTCGAGATCGGGGCGGACATGGCGGGACCTGCGGCAGGGAAGGGGGACGGGAAGCGGCGGTAGGCGATCAGCGCTGTTCGAGGGGGACCCACTTGCGGCCCTCGGGGCCGGTGTAGTTGGCGGTCGGACGGATGATCTTGCCGTCCACGCGCTGCTCGATGACGTGCGCCGACCAGCCCGCGGTGCGCGAGATGACGAAGACCGGGGTGAACATCTCGGTGGGCACGCCCATCATGTGGTAGGACACCGCGCTGAACCAGTCGAGGTTCGGGAACATCCGCTTCTCGCGTGCCATCACCGATTCGAGTCGCTCGGCGACGTCGAACAGCTGCATCGAGCCGGCGCGCCGGGACAGCCGGCGGGCGACTTCCTTGATCACGACGTTGCGCGGATCGCTGATCGTGTACACGGGGTGCCCGAAGCCGATCACCACCTCCTTCGCCTGCACTCGACGCACGATGTCGGCCTCGGCCTCGTCGGGCGTCGCGTAGCGCGACTGTATCTCGTAGGCGACTTCGTTCGCACCGCCGTGCTTCGGCCCGCGCAGCGCGCCGATGCCGCCGCAGATCGCGCTGTGGAAGTCGGTGCCGGTACCGGCGACCACCCGGCAGGCGAATGTCGAGGCGTTGAATTCGTGCTCGGCGTAGAGGATCAGCGACGTGTGCATCGCGCGCACCCACTCCGCGGGCGGCGGGGTGCCGTGCAGCAGGTGCAGGAAGTGGCCGCCGATCGAGTCGTCGTCGGTCTCGACTTCGATTCGTCGGCCGCTGTGCGACCAGTGATACCAGTAGAGGAGCATCGAGCCGAACGAGGCCATCAGCCGGTCGGCGATGGCGCGCGCGCCCGGCGTGGCGTGATCTTCCCGCTCCGGCAGCAGCGTGCCGAGCATCGAGCATCCGGTGCGCAGCACGTCCATCGGGTGCGCCGAGGCCGGGATGCGCTCGAGCACGGCCTTGAGCGCAGCCGGAAGCCCGCGCAGCGCCTTCAGCTGCTGCTTGTAGGCGGCGAGTTCGGCAGCGTCGGGCAGGCGTTCGTGCACCAGGAGGTACGCGATCTCCTCGAACTGCGCGGTGTCGGCGAACTCGAGAATGTCGTAGCCGCGGTAGTGCAGATCGTTGCCGCTGCGCCCGACGGTGCAGAGCGCCGTGTTGCCGGCGGTCACACCCGACAGGGCTACCGACTTCTTCGGCTTGAACGTGCCGGTCGCTGCCTGCTCACTCATCGCATGCTCTCCTCTGGGTGGGTGCCGGCCCCCTGCCTGCCGCCGGCCGCGGCAGCGACCTCATCGGGGCATCCGCCCGACGCGGCACCGCCGGATGGAAGAACGGCCGCGTCATCGGCGGCCGTCCGTCTGTCGAAGCTGAAGCTGCACGCCGGGTCGCTCAACCCAGCAGGTGCTTGACACCGTCGCGCTCTTCCTGGAGCTCCTTCAGTGTCGCCTGCATCTTGCCGCGGCTGAATTCGGAGATGTCGATGCCGGGCACGATCTGGTACGAGCCACCGCTGCAGGTGACCGGGTAGCCGTACATGATGCCCTCGGGGATGCCGTAGCTGCCGTCCGACGGGATGCCCATGCTGACCCAGTCGCCGGCCGGCGTGCCGTGGACCCAGTTGCGGATGTGGTCCATCGCCGCATTGGCGGCGCTGGCGGCCGAGGACAGACCGCGCGCGTCGATGATCGCCGCGCCGCGCTTCTGGATGGTCGGAATGAACGTCGATTCGAGCCATGCCTGATCGTCGATCATCGGCCACACCGGCTTGCCGTCGGCCTCGGCGCGGAACAGGTCCGGGTACTGGGTGGCCGAGTGGTTGCCCCAGATCGTCATCCTCTTCACGGCCGACACCGGCTTGCCGATCTTCTGCGCGATCTGCGTCAGTGCGCGGTTGTGATCGAGTCGCATCATCGCCGTGAACTGCGTCGGCTTGAGCGAAGGCGCGTTCTTCATCGCGATCAGCGCATTGGTGTTGGCGGGATTGCCCACCACCAGCACCCTCACGTCGCGCGCAGCCACCTCGTCGAGCGCGCGGCCCTGAGGCCCGAAGATCTTGCCGTTGGCCTCGAGCAGGTCCTTGCGTTCCATGCCCGGGCCGCGCGGACGCGCGCCCACCAGCAGGGCCACGTTCGCGTCGCGAAACGCGACCTTGGGGTCGTCGGTGGGAACCACCGACTGCAGCAACGGGAAGGCGCAGTCGTCCAGCTCCATGATCACTCCGCGCAGCGCCTTCTGCGCCTTCTCGTCGGGGATCTCGAGCAGCTGCAGGATGACCGGCTGGTCGGCACCCAGCATCTCGCCGCTGGCGATACGGAAAAGCAGGCTGTAGCCGATCTGGCCGGCGGCGCCGGTCACAGCGACGCGAACGGGCGATTTCATGTTGCAGCTCCCATCAGGAATGATTGTTTGCGGGGCAGTCGTGCCGCGCTCGCAACCGGAGCCGGGCAGGGCTGCCCGGTGCCGGCGGGCGAGGCCGCAGGCTGCGATCGAGCGCCGCTGCCGGTTGCCGGCTGCAAGCGTCGTACCGGCCGTGAACGGCGGTGGCGCTCGCACTCTCCACGCGGGGCGCGTCCGGGAAGCCAGTGCGGCGACACACGGAGATCGCACACTCGCTGCGTGCTCGATGCAGTCGATGATAGCGCAGTCGGCGCAGCCCTTGTCGGCACTCTTGTGCATCGCAGCGGCTGCTGCGATAATCCGTCCGCTTTGTAGCCAACCCGCGCGCCACGCCCGCCGGTCCCGAGAAGGCCGACGGCGGCATCGGATCGGCCGGCAGTCGATACGGCGTCAGCGCAGCTTCACCGCTGCTTCGTGCTGCCTGCCGCCTGATCGGATTCCGGCGTCATGATCACCGCGCGGGTGTCGATACCTGCTGCGTCGACGCACTGTGGCGTCGGTGCACGCGGCAGGCGGTGCGGAGTTGCTGACCGCCCGCCGGTCGCATGCAGCGGGCCGTGACCGCGCACGTGCGCGGTGCGCCCGGAGCGCCGCCAAACCCCGCACCGGCGCGTGCGCCCAGCGCGCGCGGACGCGATGCACACCCCGGGTCGAGCACGTTCGGGCTGCGCGCATCGCACCGTCGGACAGAAACGAGGAACCTCGCACCCTTGAACAAGACACGCCCCAAGTATCTCGACCTTACCGAGATAAAGCTGCCGGTACCGGCGTTCGTTTCAATCCTGCATCGGGTGAGCGGCGTCGGGCTCTACCTGATCGGCATCCCGCTGGGCCTGTACCTGTTCCAGATGAGTCTCGCCTCGGAAGAGGGCTATCGTCAGTTCGGACTGATCGCCGATCACGGGTTCGTCAAGCTGATCTTCCTTGGGCTGCTCTGGGCCTTCCTGCATCATTTCTGCGCTGGCATCCGCTTTCTCACGCTCGATCTGCACATGGGCGAGGAACTGCAGCGGGCGCGCAGCTCGAGCATGGCCGTCCTCGTGGTCAGTCTCGTGCTTACCGTTGTCCTGGGAGTGCAGCTATGGTGACTCGCGTCGTTACTGGCGCCCACTACGGGCTGCGCGACTGGCTGGGACAGCGTGTCACCGCGGTCATCATGGCGGTGTACGCGGTCCTGATCGGCGTCATCGTGCTGTTCGATGCGCCGTCCGGATACGGCGAATGGAAGGCGCTCTTCTCCGGGCGCGTGATGCAGCTGGCGACCTTGCTGTTCATCGCCTCGCTGCTCTATCACGCCTGGGTGGGCATCCGCGATGTGCTGATGGACTACATCAAGCCCACGGCGTTGCGACTGATCATGCAGATTGCGGTGATCCTGTCGCTGGTCGTGTACATGGGGTGGTCGGTCATGATCCTGGTGGGGTGACGGCAAATGGCACTGGCAAGACGCACTTTCGATGCGGTGGTGGTGGGAGCGGGCGGCGCGGGTCTGCGCGCGGCCCTGCAGTTGTCCGAGGCGGGGATGAAGACCGCGGTGCTCTCCAAGGTGTTCCCGACCCGCTCGCATACGGTGGCGGCGCAGGGCGGCATCGCCGCAGCGCTGGGCAACTCGATGGAAGATCACTGGATCTTCCACATGTACGACACCGTGAAGGGCGCCGACTACCTCGGTGACCAGGACGCGATCGAGTTCATGTGCCGCACGGCCAACGAGTGCGTGTACGAGCTCGAGCACTTCGGCATGCCCTTCTCGCGTCTTCCCAACGGCAAGATCTACCAGCGGCCGTTCGGCGGCCAGTCGATCCACTTCGGCAAGGAGCAGGCCGCGCGCAGCTGCGCCGTCGCCGATCGGACCGGTCACTCGATGCTGCACACGCTGTACCAGCGCAACGTGCGCGCGAACACCCTGTTCTTCGTCGAGTGGATGGCACTCGACCTGATCATGAACGAAGCCGGGGAGTGCCTCGGCGTGACCGCGCTGGAGATGGAGACCGGCGAGGTGATGATCCTGCAGGCGAAGGCGACGCTGCTCGCCACCGGCGGTGCAGGCCGCGTCTATCAGGCCAGCACCAACGCGTTCATCAACACCGGCGACGGCATCGGCATGGCCGCGCGTGCCGGCATCCCGCTCGAGGACATGGAGTTCTGGCAGTTCCATCCGACCGGGGTCGCCGGGGCGGGGGTGCTGATCACCGAAGGCGTGCGCGGCGAGGGCGGCTACCTGCTGAACAAGAACGGCGAGCGCTTCATGGAGCGCTATGCGCCCAACGCCAAGGACCTCGCCAGCCGCGACGTCGTGTCGCGGGCGATGGCCACCGAGATCAAGGAGGGGCGCGGTGCCGGTCCCGACGGCGCCTTCCTGCTGCTCAAGCTCGACCATCTGGGCGAAGAGACGATCAACACCAAGCTGCCGGGCATCCGCGAGATCGCGAAGAAGTTCGCCAACGTCGACCCGGTGAAGGACCCGATCCCGGTCGTCCCGACCTGCCACTACATGATGGGCGGCATTCCGACCAACTATCACGGCCAGGTGGTGGTGCCGAGGAACGGCAACCCGGAAGTTCCGGTGCCGGGCCTGTATGCGGCGGGGGAGGCGGCGTGCGTTTCGGTACATGGCGCCAATCGCCTGGGTACCAATTCGCTGCTCGACCTGGTGGTGTTCGGCAAGTCCTCCGGGCAGCACATGGCCGAGTACGCCCGGTCGAGCAAGGCGCAGCAGGATCTGCCGAAGGACGCTGGCGAGTTCACCGAGGCGAGGCTCGCGCGGCTCGAGTCGCAGAAGGACGGCGAGCGGGTGCCGGCGGTGCTGCGCGACCTGCAGCTCACGATGCAGCTCGACTGCGGCGTGTTCCGCTTTCCGGACAGCCTGCAGTCGGGAGTGGCGAAGATGCGCGAAGTGGCCAGGCGCGCCCAGGTCACCGAGATCAAGGACAAGAGCCGGGTGTTCAACACCGCGCGCGTCGAGGCGCTGGAGCTGGACAACCTGGTCGAGGTCGCACTCTCGTCGCTGGTGTCGGCAGAGGCGCGCAAGGAGTCGCGCGGAGCGCATGACCGCAGCGACTTCCCGACGCGTGACGACGCGCACTGGATCAAGCACACGCTCTGGTACAAGGAGGCCGATCGCCTCGAGTACAAGCCGGTGCACGACAAGCCGCTGACCGTGGAGTCGTTCGAGCCCAAGGCACGCGTCTACTGAGCGCACCCGGGCCGGGCCGCGACGGCCCGGCAGGCGCCGGCATTGCGCGCCGCTTCGATCGATTCCTACCGCCGCCGGGCCCGACCGCCCCTCCGGTCCCGTTCGTTGAACAGTGCAGTTACGCGCGAGGCAACAGACGATGAAGTTTTCGGTTTTCCGCTACAACCCCGAAGTCGACGACAAGCCGTACATGCAGAGCTACGAGATCGCTCTGGAGCCCACCGACCGCATGCTGCTCGACGCGATCGTGCGCATCAAGGCGAGCGACGACACGCTGTCGCTGCGCCGGTCGTGCCGGGAGGGCGTGTGCGGTTCGGACGCGATGAACATCAACGGCAAGAACGGGCTTGCCTGCATCACGCCGCTCGCGGAGCTCAAGGAGCCGGTGGTGCTCAAGCCGCTGCCTGGACTGCCGGTGATCCGCGACCTGATCGTCGACATGTCGCAGTTCTTCAAGCAGTACCACTCGATCAAGCCCTACCTGATCAACGACAACCCGCCGCCGGAGACCGAGCGTCTGCAGTCGCCGGAACAGCGCGAGGAACTCGACGGCCTGTACGAGTGCATCCTCTGTGCCTGCTGCTCGACCTCCTGTCCGTCGTTCTGGTGGAACCCCGACAAGTTCGTCGGCCCGGCAGGGCTGCTGCAGGCCTACCGGTTCATCGCCGACAGCCGCGACGAGGCGACCTCCGAACGGCTGGACAACCTCGAAGACCCGTACCGGCTGTTCCGGTGCCACACGATCATGAACTGCGTCGACGTGTGCCCGAAGGGACTCAACCCGACGCGCGCGATCGGCAAGATCAAGCAGCTGATGGTGAAGAGGATGGTGTGACGATGTCCCTCTCGCCCACGTACGCAGGAGTGCCCGCCGGCATGCGCACCGAAGCGCAGCGCATCGAGGAGAACCGTCTGCGCTGGCACTGCCGGCGCGGTCTGCTCGAACTCGATCTCGTGCTCACCCGGTTCATGGACCAGCGCTTCAACGCCCTTCGGACCGCCGACGTCGAGCTGCTGAAGGAACTGCTCGACTATCCGGACCAGGATCTGTGGGACATGATCATCGGCCGCCTGCAGCCGGCCGACAAACGGGTAGCACCGATGCTGGAGATGCTGCGCGCGGCTTGACCGCGCGTTTTTGTATCCGCGTTCACGCGCCGCGCCAGCCGCTGGCCGCCGACGCGATCACGTTCTGGAGAGATTGATGGAGAGCAAAGCAAAGGCCACTCTTTCGTTCAGCGACGGCCGTCCCTCGGTCGAATTTCCGGTGTACGGGGGCACGATCGGTCCGGACGTGATCGACGTGCGCAGCCTGTACGGCAAGACCGGCGCGTTCACCTACGACCCCGGCTTCATGTCGACCGCCAGCTGCAAGTCGAGCATCACCTACATCGACGGCGACGAGGGCATCCTGCAGCACCGGGGCTACCCGATCGAGCATCTGGTCGAGCACTGCGACCTGCTCGAGGTCGCCTACCTGATCACCAAGGGCGAACTGCCGAACGCGAAGCAGAAGAAGGAGTTCGACCACACCGTCACCATTCACACCATGGTGCACGAGCAGATGGCGCGTTTCTTCTCCGGATTCCGTCGCGATGCGCACCCGATGGCGGTGCTGTGCGGCGTGGTCGGCGGCATGGCCGCCTTCTATCACGACTCGATCGACATCAACGATCCGAAGAGCCGCATGATCTCGGAGTTCCGCCTGATTGCGAAGATGCCGACGATCGTGGCGATGACCTACAAGTACAACGTCGGCCAGCCGTTCATGTATCCGCGCAACGATCTGGGCTACGTCGAGAACTTCATGCGCATGATGTTCGGCGTTCCGTGCGAGGACTACACGCCGAACCCGGTGCTGGTGCGCGCGCTCGAGAAGATCCTGATCCTGCACGTCGACCACGAACAGAACGCGTCGACCTCGACCGTCCGCCTTGCCGGTTCGTCGGGTGCCAACCCGTTCGCCTGCATCGCCGCGGGCATTGCCAGCCTCTGGGGCCCGGCCCACGGCGGCGCGAACGAGGCGGTGCTCAAGATGCTCGACGAGATCGGCGACGTGTCCAACATCGACACGTTCATCAGGCGTGCGAAGGATCCGGCCGAGCACTCGAAGCTGATGGGCTTCGGGCATCGCGTCTACAAGAACTACGATCCGCGCGCGCGTCTGATCCAGGGCGCCTGCCACGACGTGCTTGCCGAACTCGGGCTGGAGGACAACAAGACGTTCAAGCTCGCGCTGGCGCTGGAGAAGGTTGCGCTCGAGGACGACTACTTCATCAAGCGCAAGCTGTTCCCCAACGTCGATTTCTACTCGGGCATCGTCTACAAGGCGCTCGGCATCCCGGTGTCGATGTTCACTGCGCTGTTCGCCCTCGCGCGCACGATCGGCTGGATTGCCCAGTGGAACGAGATGATCGAGGACGCAGACCAGAAGATCGGTCGTCCGCGTCAGCTGTTCCTCGGCGAGACCTCGCGCAAGTTCGTGCCGCTGGCCGAGCGCCGCTGAGCGGCTGGTGAAGGCGGCCGTCGCCGGCAGCGGCGCGGTCTGACTGCCGGCGGCCGCTTCGCCACATGAACATCCGTTGTCACGAATATCGGGAATCGCTGCGATGATGCAGGAAATGCTTGGCAACTCGTACCTGTTCGGCGGCAACGCGCCGTTCATCGAGGAGCTCTACGACGCGTACCTCAACGACCCGGCGTCTGTCGATGGCGCGTGGCGCCAGTACTTCGACGCGCTGCAGCGCTCCGGAGAGGGGCCTGACGTATCGCACGAGCAGATTCGCACGCGCTTCGCCGAAATGGCGCGACGCAGCCCGTACTCGCAGGCAGGCCATGGTGCGCCCGATGCCGCCGAGGCCCTGAAGCAGGTGTCCGTGCTGCAGCTGATCGGGGCCTACCGGTTCCTCGGTGTGCGGCACGCGGACATCGATCCGCTGAAGCGCCAGGAGAAGCCCTACATCCAGGAACTCGACCCGGCGTTCTACGGTCTGTCCGACGCCGACATGGAAACCGAGTTCAACACCGGCTCGCTGGCCGGACCGCAGCGCGCGACGCTGCGCGAGATTCTCGTGCACGTTCGCGAGACCTACTGTGGCTCGATCGGCTTCGAGTACATGTACATCTCGGATCCGGCGCAGAAGAAGTGGATCCAGCAGCGCTTCGAGAGCATCCGTTCGCGTCCCGCCTACGACTCGGCGTTCAGGCTCCACGTGCTCGAGCGGCTGACCGCTGCCGAGACGCTCGAGAAGTATCTGCACACGAAGTACGTCGGCCAGACCCGTTTCTCGCTCGAAGGCGGAGAAACCCTGATTCCGCTGCTCGACGTGCTGCTGCAGCGCGCCGGCGCGAAGGGTGTCAAGGAGTCCGTGATCGGCATGGCGCATCGCGGGCGACTGAACGTGCTGGTCAACACGCTGGGCAAGATGCCCAAGGACCTGTTCGCCGAGTTCGAAGGCAAGATGGACGAGGCGATCCTGTACGGCGACGTCATCTATCACGACGGGTTCTCGAGCGACATCACCACGCCGGGCGGGCCGATGCACCTCGCGCTCGCGTTCAACCCGTCGCACCTGGAGATCGTCAATCCGGTGGTCACCGGTTCGGTACGCGCGCGGCAGCACCGGCGCGGCGACAAGCAGGGCCGCGAGGTGCTGCCGATCCTGATTCACGGGGACGCCTCGTACGCGGGGCAGGGCGTGGTGATGGAGACGCTGAACCTGTCGCAGACGCGCGGTTATGGCACCGGCGGCACGATGCACGTGATCATCAACAACCAGATCGGTTTCACGCTCTCCGACCCGCGCGACTCGCGCTCGTCGCTGTACTGCAGCGACGTGTCGAAGATGGTCGAGGCACCGATCTTCCACGTGAACGGCGACGATCCGGAGGCGGTGGCGCTCGCCGTGGAGGCTGCGCTCGACTTCCGCATGGAATTCCACAAGGACGTGGTGGTCGACCTCGTCTGTTACCGCCGGCCCGGCCACAACGAGCAGGACGAGCCGATGGTCACCCAGCCGCTGATGTACAAGGTGATCAACAGGAAGCCGAGCGTGCGCAAGCTCTACGCCGACCGCCTGGTCGCGGCGGGCGTCACCACCGAGAGCGCGGCGAGCGAACTGATCAGCAGCTACCGCACCGCGATGGACGGCGGCTACCACACGAACAAGACGGTGCTGTCGAACTACAAGCCTCCGTACACGCCCGACTGGGACCGCTTCAAGGGCAAGAAGTGGAACGAGAACGACAACACGCAGGTTCCGCTGGAGACGCTCAAGGAACTCGGCCGCCTCGTCTCCCGGGTGCCCGACGACTTCAAGCTGCACCCGCGCGTGCAGAAGATCATGGAAGATCGGCGGCTGATGGCCGAGGGCAGCATCCCGCTCGACTGGGGCATGGCCGAAACGCTCGCTTACGCGACGCTGCTCAAGGACGGTTACTCGATCCGGCTGTCCGGCCAGGACTCCGGGCGCGGAACGTTCTTCCATCGCCACGCGGTGCTGCACGACCAGAACCGCGAGCGCTGGGACTCGGGCACCTACATGCCGCTGCAGAATCTGTTTCCCGGGCAGCCTGACTTCACGGTCATCGACTCGCTGCTGTCGGAGGAGGCAGTGCTGGGTTTCGAGTACGGGTATTCCTCGACCGAGCCCAACGAGCTGGTGATCTGGGAGGCGCAGTACGGCGACTTCGTCAATGGCGCGCAGGTCGTGATCGACCAGTTCATCGCCTCCGGTGAGGTCAAGTGGGGCCGCATGTCCGGGCTGGTGATGATGCTGCCGCATGGCTACGAAGGTGCCGGCCCGGAGCACTCGTCCGGCCGGATCGAGCGCTTCCTGCAGTTGTGCGCCGACTACAACATGCAGATCTGCTATCCGGCGACCCCGGTGCAGATGTTCTACCTG
>CANGUQ010000029.1 GCA_947456915.1 Betaproteobacteria bacterium | reverse complement strand
CTGCCGCGGCGCTCGCGAGCGCCGCGGCTGCGGGGACAGGATCAGGCGGGGGCGCCACGGCCGCGGCCCGGCTGGCAACGATCGCCCGGTACACGCTGCTCGAGGCACTGCGCGCCCGCCTGCCGCTGCTGCTGGCGCTGGGACTTGCAGCGGCGCTGGCGGCTGCGACGTTCGCCGCGGAACTGGCGATCACCGAGGGCGCGCGTGTGCGGGTGGCCACCGCCGCATCGCTGCTGCGACTGTGCTGGGTGTTCATCTTCGCAGTCTATGTCATCGGCAGCGTGACTCGGGAGATCAACGAGCGCGCGTTCGAGACTGCGCTTGCCCTGGAGACCTCGCGCACCACATGGGTACTGGGCAAGCTCGCAGGCCATCTCGCCGTGCCGCTGCTTGCCGTGGGCAGTATCGCGCCACTGCTGATGATCGCCGCGGGGGCAGGGCCGGGCCTCGCCTGGAGCGCCTCGCTGCTGTTCGAACTGGCGATCGTGGTTGCAGCCGCGGTGTTCTGCGCGCTCAGTCTGGCCAGCGTGGCCGGCGCCGCGCTCGTGTGCGCCGGTTTCTACGTGCTCGCGCGCGCGATCGATGCGCTGCAGCTGATCGCCGGCGGGTCGACGCTGATCGGTACCGGACTGTGGCGCGACACCGCCGGCCGGGTGATCGACGCTCTGGGCTGGCTGTTGCCGGCGCTGGGCCGGTTTGCACCCGCTGGCTGGCTCACCGACGCGCCGCCGACGTGGAGCATCCTCGCGCTGCAGGGTGCGCAGTGTGCGGTTTTCGTCGCCTTGCTCGCTGCTGCGGCGGTCGCCGATTTCCACCGGCGCGACCTGTGAAGCGGCAACGGAATGGACGGGCGCGATGAAGCGCTGGCTGCCGCGGCGAGCTGGCGCAGCGACGCCGCGTCCGTGGTCGAGCGTGCCACTGGCCGTGCGTGTCGTCTGCGCGGTGGTGTTCGCGGCTGCGCTCGCGGTGCACACGCTGCAGCCGGCGCCGCAGGCGCGCGCGGTGGACCTGCCGCCGCCGCCCGCCGCCGCAACGCTGCAGCTGGCCGCTCTGGGTGACCGGGTGCCGCTCGCGCAGTGGCTGGTGCTGCGGCTGCAGGCGTTCGACAACCAGCCCGGCGTGAGCCTCGCCTTCGCCCAGCTCGACTACGTGCGGCTGGCCGGCTGGCTGGAACGCCTGCTCGCGCTCGACCCGGCCGCTCAGTACCCGCTGCTGCTCGCCTCGCACGTGTACGCCCAGGTTCCCGACGCGGGCCGGCAGCGGCTGATGCTCGATCTCGTCTACCGCAGCTTCGAGCAGGACCCGGACCGGCGCTGGCGCTGGCTCGCACATGCGGCGATCGTCGCACGCCACCGGCTGCGCGACACCGATCTCGCGCTGCGCTATGCACGCGCGATCGCAGAGCGGGCAACCGGCAGCGAGGTCCCGGGATGGGCGCGACAGATGGCGGTGCTGCTGCTCGCCGACACCGGCGAGGCAGAGGCGGCCCGGGTGCTTCTCGGCGGGCTGGTTGCGACAGGCCGCATCAGCGACGAGCGCGAACTGCGCTTCCTGCTCGAGCGGCTGGACTCCCCCGCCACTGCACCACCACCCCGGCGCTGACAGCAAACGATCGTCAGCCCGTTGCCGGTTCGGCGGGTCTTCGACACCATCGTCGAAACTTCGACACAGCTTTCGCAGCCGACACGCGCGCAACCGCCGGGTTTCCGCATCTCCGCGGGTTTCCACACTGCGCATCCGTGAACAATTTCACGGATTCTCGCCACTTTCGCCGGTGCTGGCGCGAGTACGTCGCCGGGACGCGTTCTCGCTGTCTCTGGCACGTCCCTTGCGGGCACACCGGACATCGTCTGGCCCATCATGGCCCTGGAGAACAAGCGATGCATTCGACTCAACGTGGCTTCACCCTGATCGAGATCGCCATCGTGCTGGTGATCGTCGGGCTGCTGCTCGGCGGCGTGCTCAAGGGACAGGAACTGATCACCAGCGCCCGCGTGCGCAACGTCATCTCGATGCAGGACGGCGTGAAGGCGGCGTTCTTCGGTTTTCAGGACCGCTTCCGCGCCTTTCCGGGCGACTACTCGCAGGCACAACAGAACATCGCCAACATGAGCGCGATCTGCAACAACGGCAACGGCAACGGCGATGGTCTGATCAACCCCGGCGGTGACGAACCGATCCTCGCCTGGGAGCAGTTGTCGCGCGCTGGCTTCCTGACCGGCACCTACGCGTGCGCAGCCGGAGGCAACAACACGCCGAACAGCACGCCGACCAGCCCGTACAACGTGTTCCTGCAGATGATCTTCGACAACAACTACGCAGCCGAGCCGGGGCTGGCACAGGTCGCCCGCCACAACCTCAAGATCGGCGGGCAGATTCCGGTGGAAATCATTGCCGAGGTCGACCGCAAGACCGACGATGGCCGTCCGGCGACCGGATCGATGCGCTTCTCTCCGTATGCGCCGGGCGCGCTGCCGGCGCCAGTCGCGAACGGCGTCGGCACCTGCGGCGATCTGACGGCGGGCGTCAACCAGTGGTTCGCGGCGAACGGCACACCCAACTGCGGCGCGGCCATCCTGTTCTGAGGGTTGCCGCACTGCGGGGCTGCCCACGAGTGGCGCACGCCTGAGGGCACGGACGCGACGCTCGCTCAGGCGCCCTGCAGCAGCCGGATCTCGGCAGCCGCTACCGCGGCCGCGTCGCCGCGCAGCACGACGATGTCGCCTGCGCGCAGTTCGGTCCCCGGCCCCGGCGAGGTGTCGCGCACGCCGCGCCGCCGCACCGCGGTGACTTCGGCCATCAGGGCATCGAGACCGAGCTCGGCGAGCGGTCGGCCGATTGCGTAGGCGCCAGACACCAGCGCGACGGAGTGCAGGAACACGTCGTCGGTCGTCTCGCCGCCCTGGTCGGATGCGCCGTGAAAGAATCCGCGGAACAGGCCGTAACGCTCCTCGCGGGTCGTGCGGATGCGCTTGAGCACCCGGTTGAGCGGCATGCCGAGCAGCATCAGCGCATGCGAGGCCAGCATCAGGCTGCCCTCCATGATCTCGGCCACCACCTCGGCTGCTCCCGCCGCCTTGAGCCGGTCGATGTCGGCGTCATCGCGGGTGCGAACGATCACCGGCAGATCCGGGCGCAGTTCGTGGGCCACGTGCAGGATCGTCAGTGCGGAGTGGGTGTTGGCATAGCTGACCACCAGCGCGCGTGCGCGCTGCAGCCCCGCGGCGAGCAGTACCTCGCGGCGCGCGGCATCACCGAACACGACGTGTTCCCCCGCCGCTGCTGCTTCCCGCACGCGCAACGGATCGAGGTCCAGCGCGAAGAACGGAACGCCTTCGGCATCGAGCAGTCGTGCCAGGTTCTGCCCGCTGCGCCCGTAGCCGCAGATGATCACGTGGCGGTCCGCGACCATCGTCTGTGCGGCGATCAGCGTCAGCTGCATCGCGCGATTGATCCAGTCCGAGCCGCGCCAGCGGCGCACCAGGTGCTCGCTGTACTCGATGATGAACGGTGAGGCGATCATCGACAGCACCATCGCCGCCAGCACCGGCTGCAGCAGTTCGGGGGTGACGCTGCCCACCGCGAGCGCCAGGGTGAGCAGGACGAAGCCGAACTCTCCGGCCGGGGCGAGCAGCAGCGCCACCCGCATCGCGACGGCGCCGTCGGTACGCCACAGGCGCATCAGCCCGAGCAGGACGAGCACCTTCACCGCGAGCATGGCGGCGAGCACCAGCAGCACCAGCGGCAACTGGCGGGCGATCGCGGCCAGATCGACGAGCATGCCGATGGTGACGAAGAACAGCCCGAGCAGGATGTCGCGAAACGGCTTGATGTCCTCCTCGACCTGATAGCGGTACTCGGTCTCCGAGATCAGCACTCCGGCGACGAACGCACCGAGCGCGAGCGACAGGCCGAGCTGCTCGGTCAGCCACGCCAGGCCAAGCGTGATCAGCAGGACGTTGAGCGAGAACAGCTCCGCCGAGCGGTGCCGTGCCACGAGGTGAAACCAGCGGCGCATCAGCGGCTGGCCGAACTTGAGCAGCACCGCCAGAGTGATGACGACCTTCGCCAGGGCGAGCGCCAGATTGACCGGCAGTTGCCCTGCCGGAGCCGCCAGCGCCGGGATCAGCACCAGCATCGGCACCACCGCGATGTCCTGAAACAGCAGCACGCCGATCACGCGCCGCCCGTGCTCGGAGTTCAGTTCGAGCCGCTCGGCCAGCGTCTTCGCGAGGATCGCGGTGGAGGACATCGCCAGCGCACAGCCCAGTACCAGCGCAGCCTGCCAGCCGATCGTCCCGATGCCGGCAGCCGGGAGCAGCAGCGCGCTGGTGGCGAGCGCGCAGGCCGCCACCACCGACAGCGTCGCCAGCACCTGAGCTCCGCCCAGTCCGAACACCAGCCCTCGCATCGCCACCAGCCGCGGCAGGCTGAACTCCAGGCCGATGGTGAACATCAGGAACACCACGCCGAACTCGGCGAGGTGTTCGACCGCGTCCGTGTCGGGCACCAGCGACAGCGCGTGGGGGCCGACGGCAATGCCCACCAGCAGGTAGCCGACCAGTGGCGGAAGATTGAGCGAGCGGCACGCAACCACCACGACCACGGCGGCTGCGAGCAGCGTCAGGACGAACTGGAGCGTACTGTCCATGCGGACTCCGGCTGTTCGGCGGGCAGCGGGTCACCGCTTCGCGATGGTAACATCCACGTCCCATGATGCCTCCCGCAGCAGAGCCCGGGAAACGGGCACACGCCACCGGGCAGGCGCTGGCGCTCGCGCAGCGCGTGCTCGAGATCGAATCGGCCGCCGTCGCGGCGCTGGTACCGCGCGTCGGCGAAGCGTTTGCGCGCGCACTCGAACTCGTGCTGGCATGCCGCGGCCGGGTCGTGGTCAGCGGACTCGGCAAGTCGGGGCACATCGCGCGCAAGATCGCGTCGACGATGGCCAGCACGGGCACACCGGCATTCTTCGTTCACGCCGCCGAAGCGCTGCACGGGGATCTCGGGATGATCACGCGCGAGGACGTGCTGATCGCGGTGTCCTACTCGGGCGAAACCGAGGAACTGGTGCGGGTGGTGCCGACGATCAAGCGACAGGGTGCACCGCTCATCGTCATCACCGGGCATCTGCAGTCGGCGCTCGCACGCGAGGCCGACGCGCTGCTCGACGCGAGCGTGGCGGAGGAAGCCTGCCCGCTCGGGCTCGCCCCGACCGCCAGCACCACCGCGGCGCTCGCCCTCGGTGATGCACTCGCGGTGGCGCTGCTCGATGCGCGCGGCTTCGGCCCGGAGGACTTCGCCCGTTCGCATCCGGGCGGCAAGCTCGGGCTGCGTCTGCTCACGCACGTGCGCGATGTGATGCGCAGTGGCGACGCGCTGCCGCTGGTCGCACCCGCGGCGCGCCTGTCCGAAGTGATCGTCGAGATCAGCCGCAAGGGCATGGGGCTCGCGCTGATCGTGGATGCGCAGCGCACGCTGCTCGGCGTGTTCACCGACGGCGACCTGCGCCGGCTGATCGACCGCATTCCCGATCTGCGCGCCGTCGTGATCGAGACCGTGATGAACCGCACCCCGCGCACCATCGGTGCGCAGGCGCTGGCGGTGGAAGCGGTCGAACTGATGGAACGGCATCGGGTCAACCAGTTGCCGGTGGTGGACGCGCACGGCCGGCTCGAGGGCGCGCTGAACATGCACGACCTGTTCGCTGCCGGGGTGGTGTGAGCACGTCCGGCGCAGCAGCCGCGGCGTCGCGGCTCCCGCTCGCCGAGCGCTGGGCGCGGATCCGTCTCGCGGTGTTCGACGTCGACGGCGTGCTCACCGACGGTTCGCTGCAGTTGTCCGGCAGCGGGCGGCGCACTGCGGGCAGCGTCGCGACCGAAGCGAAGCCGTTCCACGTGCTGGACGGTCACGGCATCAAGCAGCTCGCGCGTGCTGGCATCGAGGTGGCGTGGATCTCGGGCCGCGAGTGCGCGGCGGTACGCGAGCGGGCTCGGGAACTGGGGGTCGAGCGCCTGCATCAGGGCGTGGCCGACAAGCTGCCGCTGCTGTGCTCGATCGTGGCCGAGCTCGGACTCTCGACCACGGCGCCGTTCGCCCAGGTCTTGTGCATGGGCGACGATCTCGCCGACTTGCCGCTGATGCGCAACTGCGCGATCGCTGTGACCGTACCGCACGCACCCGCCCCGGTGAAGCTCGCCGCCGATCTGGTGCTGCGGGCTCCCGGCGGCCGCGGCGCGGTGCGTGAGGCCTGCGACCGGTTGCTGCACGGATGCGGACGCCATGACCTGCTGTAGCCGAGTGCCTGCGGGTGAATCCGCCCGGCTCGACCGCGTCTCGCGGGCTGCCGGCCGCTGGCAGCCATGCTGAGCGACCGGCTGGCACTGGCCTTTCCGGTGGTGGTGGCGGGGCTGCTCGCGGGCATCACGTTCTGGCTGGACAACCTCGTGCGCAACGCGCCGCCGACTTCCACCGCCGGACGCAACGACCCGGACTTCATCGTCGAGAGCTTCACCGCGACGCAGACCGGTCCCGATGGCATGCTGCGGCACGTGCTGCGCGCGCGCAGGATGACGCACTTCCCGCTCGATGACTCGACGCTGCTCGAGCAGCCGCGCCTTACCCACTTCACCGAAAAGCGCCAGATGGTCGGCGCAGTCGCCGATCAGGCCACGATGTCGAGCGACGGCGAGCAGGTGCTGCTGACCGGAAACGTACGGCTCACGCGTGCGGCCACCGCGACTCACAGCGAGCTCAGACTGCTGACCAGTGCCCTGCTGGTGACACCCAACCGCAACAAGGCGCGCACCGACCAGCCGGTCATCATCGAGGACGCGCGCTCCCGTACGAACGCGGTTGGCCTAGAATTCGATTATGAGTCGCGCCACCTCACGCTGCTGAGTGCGGTGCGCACGACCTGGCTGCCGCCTCCCCCCGGCGCGCGCTAGTCCCGGTGCTGCATCGCCGCCCGGGAGCGCTGCCGGAGCCGACGGCGCCCGTCCCGCCACGGATTCCATCCCCGCCGATGCCGCCTTCCGCCCTGCCGCAGCGACTGTTTCCCGACCCGCCCGGCGCGGTGCCGTCCGCTGGCATCGACGGCAAGCCCGCTTCGCCCCCCCCCGCACGCACCTTCTGGCGCTGGCGCGCCGCCGTGGTCGCCTGCACCGTGCTGGGCCTCGCACTGGTCGCGGGTCCGGCACGCGCGGAGAAGGCCGATCGCGAGAAGCCGATCAACATCGAAGCCGATCGCGTCGAGGTCGATGACGCCAGACAGGAGAGCGTGTTCATCGGCAACGTGCAGATCACGCAGGGCACGCTGATCATCCGTGGCGATCGCGTCATCGTGCGCCAGGACAAACAGGGCTTCAACTACGGCATCTCGTTCGGATCGGCCAAGGCACAAGCCTACTTCCGCCAGAAGCGCGACGGCGTGGACGAGTTCGTCGAGGGCTGGGCCGACCGCCTCGAATACGACGGCCGCAAGGAAACCGTGCAGTTCTTCACGCGCGCCCGTCTGCTGCGCGGACAGGACGAGGTGCGTGGCGACTACATGATCTACGAGATGAACACCGAGGTGTTTCGCGTCACCGGCGGCGGCAAGACTGCGGCCACGGCCAACAATCCTCAGGGCCGCGTGCGGGCGGTGCTGCAGCCGCGCCCGCGCGAGGATGCCGACAAGGCGGCCGGGACACCGCCCTCCGACAAGGGGAAACCGCCGGCCCCCGCGGTGACGCTCAAGCCGGCGAGCGGCATCGCCAGCCCGCGCGAGTAGGCGTTGCCGGCAACGTCGCCCCACCGGCCAGTCGGCGCACGGCAACCCCGTGCCGCGGCCGACGCGCCCCGCGTGGAGCGCGGCCGTTGAGCGTGCTGCGCGTCGAGCGCCTGAACAAGCGCTACGGCAGGCGCGTCGTGGTGAAGGAGGTGTCGCTGGAAGTCGAGAGCGGCGAGGTGATCGGTCTGCTCGGGCCGAACGGCGCGGGCAAGACCACCTGTTTCTACATGATCGTCGGGCTGGTTGCCGTGGATGGGGGAGAGATCAGCGTCGACGGCACCCGCATCACCCGCATGCCGATCCACCGCCGGTCGAGACTCGGGCTGTCCTACCTGCCGCAGGAGGCGTCGATCTTCCGCCGGCTGTCCGTGGCCGACAATGTCCGCGCGGTACTGCAACTGCGCAATCTGTCGACGGCCGACGTGGAGACCCGACTCGCCGAACTGCTGGAGGAACTGCACATCGCGCATCTGGCGGGCAATCCGGCGGTGAGTCTGTCGGGCGGCGAGCGGCGCCGCTGCGAAATCGCACGGGCGCTGGCGACCGAGCCGCGCTTCATCCTGCTCGACGAACCGTTTGCCGGGGTCGATCCGATCGCCGTGATCGACATCCAGAACATCATCGGGTTTCTGCGCGAGCGCGGCATCGGCGTGCTGATCACGGACCACAATGTCCGCGAGACGCTGGGGATCTGCGATCGGGCCTACATCATCAACGACGGTTCGGTGCTCGCCTCGGGGAACCCGCAGGAAATCGTCTATAATCAAGCCGTACGCAAGGTGTACCTCGGAGAGCACTTCAGACTGTAGGCCCGATGTCAGCGCCGAGTGCGGATTCGACGACAGGCGGCCCCCGCGATCATCGCTGCGGCGCGGACGGACAGGCGGCCGGATGGTCGTGGGTCATCCTCGGGGAGCGCATCGGCGTCCTTGCTTCCGCTGCCCGCAGAGCGCGCTCACCATGCTGAATGGAAGCTTCCGAAGTGCCACCGTTCGACGTGTCGCGGCCCGCGCGATGCGGGCGACTCGTGTGCGCTGAGCGCTCGGCGCGCGACGTGACCGCGCCGGCCGCACGGTTGCCGGGTCGTGCACCGGCATGAAGAACGCCCTGCAGCTGCGGCTGTCGCAGCACCTGACCCTCACGCCGCAGCTGCAGCAATCGATCCGGCTGCTCCAGCTCTCGACGCTCGAACTCAATCAGGAGCTCGAGCGCTTCCTGCAGGACAACCCGCTGCTCGAGCGCGAGGACGACGGCGAAGCCGAACCGGCAGTCGAACTGCTGCCCGCCTCGGCGCTGTCGCCAGGCGAGATTTCCACCGGCAGCTCGAGCGACAGCGACACCGACGTCCGCGGTGATGACCGCGCGACCGATCAGGTCGGCGATCAGGTGGAAGTGCTCGATTTCGACGGGCTGGCCGATTCGAACTGGTCATCGGACGAGAGCAGCTTCGGCAGCCGCGACAGCGAGGACGACGGAGATTATTCGCAGCAGGTTGCGGGCTCGCCCACGCTGCGCGAACACCTGCTCGCACAGCTGTCCCTGACCCCGCTGCCGGCCCGCGACCGCACGCTGATCGAGGTGCTGATCGAGGCGCTGGACGAGGACGGCTACCTCGGGCAGGGCCTCGCCGAGATCGCCGATCTGCTGCCCGAGGACGCGGCCATCGAGCCCGAGGAACTCGAGATTGCGCTGAAGCATCTGCAGCACTTCGATCCGCTGGGCGTGGGTGCACGCAGCCTGAGCGAGTGCCTGGGTCTGCAGTTGCAGGCGCTGCCGGCCACGACCCCGGGGCGCGACGAGGCGATGACCGTGGTCCGCGACCACCTGGACGCGCTCGCCGCCCGCGACTTCGCGCGGCTGCGGCGCACGCTGAAGTGCGACGAGGACCGGCTGCGCACGATGCAGGAACTGGTGTCCCGGCTCAATCCGCGCCCCGGTGCCCCCTACGCGCCGGCCGAGACCCGGTACGTGATCCCCGACGTGGTGGTGAAGAAGACCAAGGGCATGTGGGTGTCTTCGCTCAACCCCGACGCGATGCCACGGCTGCGCATCAACCGCATGTACGCCGAGATTCTTCGCCGCAACCGTGACGCCTCCCACTCGCAGCTGGCGAGCCAGCTGCAGGAAGCGAAGTGGCTGATCAAGAACGTGCAGCAGCGCTTCGACACCATCCAGCGCGTGTCGCAGGCAATCGTCGACCGTCAGCGCCAGTTCTTCGAGCACGGCGCGGTCGCGATGCGTCCGCTGGTGCTGCGGGAGATCGCCGAGGTGCTCGATCTGCACGAATCGACGGTGTCGCGCGTGACCACACAGAAGTTCATGATGACGCCGCGCGGAATCTTCGAGCTGAAGTACTTCTTCGGCAGCCACGTGTCCACCGAGAGCGGCGGGGCGTGCTCGGCGACCGCGATCCGGGCGCTGATCAGGCAGCTGGTGAGCTCCGAGGACCGTCGCAAGCCGTTGTCCGACAGCCAGATCGCCGACATCCTCGGACAGCAGGGCATCGTGGTTGCAAGGCGCACGATCGCGAAGTATCGTGAATCGTTGCAGATCCTGCCGGTCAACCTGCGCAAGTCGATCTAGCTCGTCGCCTCCCGCCGCATGCCCCTTCTCTGCCCGCGCGGTCAGCCGCGCGCTCGAAATCCGGCGCCGAACGCCATGGCGGATGGGATTGCCGTGCCGGGGCGTCGTCCGATCCGCCCGTACGCTGGCCCCCGGCCAGCCGGGCGGTTGCCGCGTGTTCTCGCCACGCGCAGACCACTGTCCAGGGAGAACTCATGAACATTCACATCACCGGGCGCCACGTGGAAGTCACCCCCGCCATCCGCGACTACGTGCACAGCAAGCTCGAGCGGATCACGCGACACTTCGACTCGGTCATCGACCTCAACGTGATCCTGTCGGTGGACAAGCTCAGGCACAAGTGCGAGGCCACCGTGCACCTGCGCGGCAAGGACATCTTCGCCGAGAGCGACGACGAGAACATGTACGCGGCGATCGACAGTCTCAGCGACAAGCTCGACCGCTCGGTGATCAAGCACAAGGAAAAGCAGCAGGATCGCCGCGGCGCGACGCCGGCGTCCGGCGAACAGGAGGAGTGACGTTTCCGCGCAACACGCGCATTCCCCTCCAGGGCGGGCCGCTGCCTCGGCGGTGCAACAACCGCATCGCGACAGTCGCCTCGCCCTGAACTGGTAAGCTTCGCGCCACCACGCGATACTGCCCCGGGCGATAGCCCGCGAGGCGATGTCCCGGGCGCAGTACTTCCGCCTCCTTCCGCACGTCAGCCTGACTTCCCGTATCGGTGCCGCATGGCCACGGAAAACAACCTGATCGCCGGCCTGTTGCCGATTTCCAATGTCCTGATCGAGGCCGATCTGGGCAGCAAGAAGCGCGTTTTCGAGCAGGTCGCGCTGCTGGTCGAGAATCAGTACCGCATCGGCAGCGGCACGGTGTTCGACAGCCTGTTCGCGCGCGAGCGGCTGGGTTCGACCGGGCTGGGTCAGGGCGTCGCGATTCCGCACGGACGCATCAAGGGGCTGCGCGAGGCCATCGGCGTATTCGTGCGCACCGCCGCGCCGATCCCGTTCGACGCGCCGGACTCGCTGCCTGTTTCGCTCGTCTTCGCCCTGCTCGTGCCCGAGCGGGCGACCGACCTGCATCTGGAAATCCTCGCCCAGCTCGCGCAGATGTTCAGCGACCGCGACATCCGCGAGCGCCTGCGCACGGCGCCCTCGGTCGAGGCTGTCCATCGCCTGTTCACCGAGTGGTCGCCCGATGCCGCGAGTCAGCGCAACGCAACTGTTTGAAGACACCCGCGACAAGCTGCGGCTGACGTGGAGCGCCGGGCGCGAGCCCGCGGACGCGGCAGGCTCGCTCGACAGTCAACGCATCAACGCGTCTGCCCAGGGGCTGATCGGGCATCTCAACATCATTCACCCGAACTGGATCCAGGTGCTCTCGACCACCGAGATCCGCCACCTGTCCGAGCTCGACCCGGCAGCGCGGCGCCACGTGCTCGACGTACTCGCCGCCAGCAACCTCGCCTGCCTGATCGTCTCCGATGGACAGGAGATCCCTGGGTACGTCGCCGAACTGGCGGAGACGCGGCCGGTACCGGTGCTGTCGACGCCGATGACCAGCATCGAGGTGATGTGGATCCTGCGCCCCTATCTCGCGCGCGCGCTGGCCGAGTTCACCGAGATGCACGGCGTTCTGCTCGACGTGCTCGACGTGGGCGTGATGATCACCGGCCCGAGCGGCGTGGGCAAGAGCGAGCTCGCGCTCGAGCTGATCAGCCGCGGGCACGGCCTCATCGCAGACGACGTGGTCGAGCTGTTCCGCATCGCTCCCAACATCATCGAAGGGCGCTGTCCGCCGGTGCTGAAGGATTTTCTGGAGGTACGCGGGCTGGGCATGCTCAACATCCGGACGATCTTCGGCGAGACGGCGATACGCATCAAGAAGAACCTCAAGCTGATCGTCGAGCTGCAGCGTGCGAGCAGCGAGCAGATGACCGGGCTGGAGCGCCTGCCGCTGCGACCGGACAAGGCCAGCGTGCTCGGGGTGCCGGTGCGCAAGGTGATCCTGCCGGTGGCCGCCGGCCGCAACCTCGCCGTGCTGACCGAGGCGGCGGTGCGCAACTACGTTCTCGAGCAACGCGGCATCGACAGCACGCAGGAGTTCGTGCGTCGGCAGGAAGCCTACATGTCGGGCTCGGAAGACCGGCACTGAGCCGATGCAGATCACCCTGATCACGGGACTGTCCGGCTCGGGCAAGAGCATCGCGCTGCACGTGCTCGAGGATCACGGGTTGTACTGCGTCGACAACCTGCCGGTGAGCGTGCTCGCGCCGCTGATCGCCGAACTGGGCGCGCACGGTCAGGAGCGCGTCGCCGCGGGCATCGACGCGCGCAGCGGCCGCACGCTGCAATGGCTGCCGGCGGAGATCGCCAAGCTGCGCGAGGCTGGCCACGACGTGCGTGTGCTCTACCTGGACGCGAGCGACGAGACGCTGGTGACGCGCTTTTCGGAGACGCGGCGCCGCCACCCGCTGTCCGACGGCTCGCTCACGCTGGAGGAGTGCATCGCGCGCGAGCGCGAGATGCTCGAGGCGGTGCGCGAACTGGGCCACCGCATCGACACTTCCCGCCTGTCCTCCAACGCGCTGCGCCGACGCGTGCTCGAAGTGACCGGCGTCGACCCGGCGCGTCTCACCCTGCTGTTCGAGTCGTTCGCGTTCAAGCACGGGCTGCCGCGCGACGCCGACCTCGTGTTCGACGTTCGCTGCCTGCCCAACCCGCACTACGATCCGCGGCTGCGCGAGCTCACCGGCTGCGATACGCCGGTGATCGACTTTCTCGAGGCCGAGCCCGAGGTCGAGCGGATGTTCACCGACATACACCGCTTCGTCGGCGCCTGGCTGCCGTCGTACCGGGACGACAACCGCAGCTATCTCACCGTGGCAGTGGGCTGCACCGGCGGACGCCACCGCTCGGTCTATCTGGTCGAGCGGCTCGCACAGGCGTTTGCCGGCGAGCCGCGCGTGCTCAAGCGCCACCGCGACCTGCCGGACGGCAGGCAGTGAGGGCGGACACGCGCGCGGATGCCGGGCATCCCGCCGTGGCTCCCGCGCGGCGCCTCGTGCGCCTGATCGGCGCAGCAGCGCTGCTGCTCGCGGGCGCGGGCAGCGTGCTCGCACAGCAGGCGCCGGGAGCCTCCGCCACGGCGGCTGCCGGCAGCGGTCAGCCCCTGGCCGCCACGTGGACCCGGATCAATGCGGCGGGCAGCGACGAGCTCTGGTACGACCGCGAGCGGCTGGTGATCAATGGCGCGGAGGTCACCGTCTGGCGCCGCGTCGTATTCGCCGTCACCCAGCAGTTCAAGACGTTCCAGGTGCGCAGCGCGCTCTATCGCGAGCAGATCAACTGCGACGAGCACACGATGCGGGTGCACGCCCAGCTGTTTCACGCCCCCGACGGACTGGTCGTCGAGCACACGAACTTTCCCGCGCCGGAGGCAGTACCGATCGTCCCCGGAACCGTCGGCGATGCGCTGTGGCGCACGCTGTGTCCGCTGGTCGCCCAGCGGCGGGCCGTCGACGAGCGTGTGCGCAACGCTCAGGAGCGGTTGGACAACCGTCGCCGCGAGCTGGAACGGCTGCGGACCGAGGTAGAAGAGCTGGAAGCGTCGCTCGCGCGTCTGCGCGCGGAACAACGGGACCCTGCGCGCGACCCGGTCCGCGAACCTGCTCGGGAGTCGGGTCGCGAATCTCCTCGTGAACCGATGCGCGAGAGCCCGCGCCCGACGGGCAAACCACAGGCGCTCTGATGCACATTCCGATCTTCCCCCTTGGGACGGTGCTGTTCCCCGGTGGCGTGCTGCCACTGAAGATCTTCGAGCAGCGCTACCTCGACATGACCAAGGCCTGCCTGCGCGACGGCAGCCCGTTCGGCGTATGCATGATCCGCGAGGGTCGGGAAACGGGCTCGCCGGCAGTGCCCGCCGAGATCGGCTGCATCGCCCGCATTCGCGAGTGGGACATGCCGCAGCTGGGTATCTTCCTGCTGCTCTGCGAAGGCGGCGAACGCTTCCGGCTGGGCGCCCGTGAACAGAACGCGTCCGGCCTGCTGCTGGGCGAAGTCGAGCTGCTGCCGCCGGCCGCGCCGGCGCCCGCGCCGCCGGAGTACGAACGCTGCGTCGGCATGCTCAAGGCGATCGTGGAAAAGATCGGTGCGGACAAGCTGCCCTCGGCGCCGGCGTGGGACGACACGGCCTGGGTCGCCTACCGGCTCGCCGAGTTCCTGCCGCTGGAGGCGGGCGCGCGGCAGCGGCTGCTCGAGATGGACAGCGCCGATCTGCTGATGGGTGTGGTGGCCAAGCTGCTGCGCCAGCAGGGGCTGGCCATCTAGCGCACTCGCCAGCCGGCGGCGCTAACGGGCCGGCCCGTCCGGCTGACGAGCCGACGGGTCGGCACCGCCGGACGTCGAACCGGGCTCGCCCTCTGCCGGGTCGAGCCCGCGGCGATCGCCGTCGCCGCGGTGCAGCGCCACGCGTGCCAGCAGATAGGCCGACACCGGCGCGGTGACGAACAGCAGGAACGTGATCAGCAGTTCCTGCACGCTCAGCGCCTGTCCGTCGACGGTGGTGGAGATCGCTGCCGCGATCAGGATGAAGCCCACCCCCAGCGTGGTTGCCTTGGTCGGCGCGTGCATGCGCTGGAACACGTCGCGCAGCCGCAGCAGACCGATCGAGCCGATCAGCGTGAATGCTCCGCCGGCGACGATCAGCAGCGAGATGATGGCGTCGATCATCACGGAACCCCGCGCGCGCTCATCGAACGATGTCCCCGCGCAGCACGAACTTCGCCAGGGCCACCGTGCCCACGAAGCCCAGCAGCGCGATCAGCAGCGCGGCCTCGAAGTACGTCTCGCTGCCTTGCGCTATGCCCTGCAGGACGATCAGCGCGAGCGCGTTCACGTACAGCGTGTCGAGCGCGATGATCCGGTCCGACAGCGCAGGACCGCGCAGCAGCCGCACCAGCAGCAGCAGCATCGACACCACGATCGACGCGACGCCGATCAGGATGGCTTGATCGAGCATGAGAAGATCTCCGCGAGCGGGCGTTCGTAGCGTGCACGTATCGAGTCGACGATCTGCTGCGGGTCCGGGGCGTGCAGGCTGTGGATGATGATCGTGCGCCGGTCCTCGCTGATGTCCACCGACAGGGTGCCGGGCGTCATCGTGATGATTCCGGCCAGCACCACCGTTGCGCACGGATCCTCGAGCGCACACGGCACGTGGATGAAGCGCGACTGGATGCGCTG
>CANGUQ010000028.1 GCA_947456915.1 Betaproteobacteria bacterium | reverse complement strand
CCCGGCGTGACCCGCGGCGCGAGCGCCGATCGCGTCGTTGATCGTGTAGGTCACGATCGAGGCGACCACCACGCCGACCACTGCCAGTGACCGCCGGTCGATCGCGCCTGCCCGGCGCGACTCGGCCAGCAGCACGAGCACGCCCGCGCTCACCGCCAGCACCCCCAGCAGCGCCTGCGCGCTCGCCGATTCGTCGAGCAGCCAGCCCGCGAGCAGCAGGGTGGCCAGCGGCGGCAGTCCGCGCATCAGCGGGTAGGCTACCGACAGATCGACCTTGCTGTACGCGAGACCGACGAACGTGAAGTAGAAGAGATGGATCAGTGTCGACTGGGCGATGTAGCGCCAGCTCTCCGGCGCCGGCGCGGGCAGCACGGCGATCGCCGGCAGCGACCACAGCCCGGCGGCACAGCACACCAGCACCGTCAGTGCGAGCTTGTCCTCCGACGCCTTGACCAGCGTGTTCCACGTCGCGTGCAGCAGCGCGCCGAACAGCACGGCGAGAGCGACTTCGGCAGGCATGGCGGGCAATCGGCGGTCGGAGTGAACTCCCGCGATGGTACGCGTGCTGCGTTTGACGCTCCCCCCGCGATTCGCCTAGAGTCCGGTTCCGCGCCGTGTCCACGGCGATCCTGCACCCGGCAGATGCTTTTTCACGACGTCGAGTTCTCCGAGCTGGAACTGCCGGCCTCCACCCGCGCGCTGCGCGAGGAGGTGCGCACCTTCCTGCGCGAGGAGCTGGCGAGCGGACGCATCCGGCCGCGACTGGGACACACCGAGTACGACCTCGGGTTCACGCAGCGGGTGGCTGCCCGCGGCTGGATCGGCATGACCTGGCCGCGGCGCTATGGCGGTCAGGAGCGCAGCTACCTCGATCGCTTCGTCGTCACCGAGGAGATGCTGGCGGTGGCTGCGCCGTGCGCGGCGCACTGGTTCGGCGACCGGCAGACCGGCCCCAGCCTGCTGCGTCACGGCAGCGAGGCGCAGCGCGAGCGTTTCCTGCCGGCGATCGTGCGCGGCGAGTACTGCTTCGCGCTGGGCATGAGCGAGCCGGGCGCGGGCTCCGATCTCGCGGCGGTGAAGACGCGCGCGGAGAAGGTCGACGGTGGCTGGCGCGTCACCGGGCAGAAGGTGTGGACGAGCTGGGCGCACAAGGCTGACGCGTTCTTCGTGCTGTGCCGGACCTCGCCGCTTGCCGACGACCGCCACGCCGGGCTGTCGCAGCTGATCGTCGAGCTCGGGTCCGAAGGCGTGACGATCCGCCCGATCAACTTCCTCAACGGCCGGCACCAGTTCAACGAGGTCTGGCTCGACAACGTGTTCGTGCCCGACGCGATGGTGCTCGGCGAGGTCGGTGCCGGCTGGAAGCAGGTGACTTCGGAGCTCGCGCTCGAGCGCAGCGGTCCCGAGCGCTTCATGACCACGTTTCCGCTGCTGGTGGAACTCGTGCGCCGGTTCGAGAAGATCGACGACGCGCGCGCGTTCGAGGCGATCGGGCGGCTCACCGCCCGCTTTCACGCGCTGCGCCGGATGTCGCTCGGCATCGCGCTCGCGCTCGATCCGGCGGCGGGCGGGGCGGCGCGCGATCTGGCGACCGAGGCCTCGCTGGTCAAGGACATGGGCACGCTGTTCGAGCGCGAGATCGTCGAGGCGGCGCGGCTGCTGGTCACGCTCGAGCCCGACGCGAGTGCGCTCGATGACGAAGATTCGCTCGCCACGTTCGAGCGCTTCCTCGCGCAGACCATCGTCTGCGCACCGGTGGCGACGATCCGCGGCGGCACCACCGAGGTGCTGCGCACGATCATCGCGCGGCGCCTGCTGGGCAGGCTGTGAGCGGCGGATGACGAAGGTCGAACGAAGAACGATGGACGACGAACGACGGGTGCCTCGATGAAAGCGCTTCGATCCCCGTGTCCCGATCGATGCAGGCGGGCGAGGGCGCTGCGATGAACACCGGGATCGGCGCCGAGCAGCGCGCGATGCTGGTCGAGGCGGTGACGCGCATCTTCGAGGCCGAGGTCGATCACGCGCGGCTGCAGCAGGCCAAGCGCACGGGGATCGATCGCGCGCTGTGGGGCGTGCTCGAGGACAGCGGCGTGCCGCGGCTGCTGCTGCCCGAGGATGCCGGCGGCATCGGCGGATCGCTCGCCGATCTCGCACCGGTGCTGCATCAGGCGGGGCGCGCCGCTGCGCCGGTGCCGATCGCGGAGACCGCGGCTCTCGCCGCGTGGATGCTGCACGCGAGCGGTGCTCCGGTACCGCAGGGACCGCTCGGCGTGGCGCCGGTGAACGGCGAGTCGGTGCTGGCGGCGCGCGGCGACGGCGGCTGGCGCATCAGCGGCAGGCTGCGTCGCGTGCCGTGGGCGCACGACGTCGATGCAATCGTGCTGCTCGCCCAGAGCATGGACGGGCGGGTGATCGCACTGCTCGATCCGCGCGGCCTCGATCTGCGCGCGGGTCACAACCTCGCGCGCGAGCCGCGCGACGACATCGAACTGGTGGACCAACCGGTGCCGGCCGAACGCGTGTTCGCCGCCGGCCGCGGGGTCACGGCCCGTGCGCTGCGGCTGCGCGGCGCGCTGGTGCGCTCGCTGATGATCGCCGGCGCACTCGAACGCGCGCTGGAACTGTCGATCGACTACGCGCGCGTGCGCAGCCAGTTCGGCCGGAAGATCGGCAGCTTCCAGGCGATCCAGCACGAGCTCGCGCGCCTTGCCGGCGAAGTCGCCGCTGCCCGCGCCGCCGCCGGCTCCGCGGTGAATGCACTCGAGCGCGAGGACGCCCTGCTCGCCGTCGCAGCCGCGAAGATCCGCACCGCGGAGGCGGCGGGCGCAGCCGCGATGATCGCGCATCAGGTGCACGGCGCGATCGGTGCCACCGACGAGTACGGGTTGCACCACCTGACGCTGCGTGCGTGGGCGTGGCGCGAGGAGTTCGGCAACGAGGCCGCGTGGTCGGCGGAACTGGGCCGCGCCGTCGTTCGTGCCGGCGCGGACCGGTTCTGGCCAGCGATCACGTCGGCGTACCGCAAGTAGACGGCGGGGAGCGTCTGCTGCGCGCCCGACCGGAGCGGCCCGTATTTCCGGATTGTCTGGCCAGTCCTGGCCGGGTCGCGTCAGATCGCCTGCAGCGCGTGGCCGCAAGCCTGCACACGCGGCGACGTCGGCGCTTGCAGGCACGCATGCGCGAGGACCCCTCGATGACCGGCGGTTCCAGGATGGCCGCCATGATCCTCGGCTCGGCACCGCCGTCCGGGCGGTCTTCCGGTCGTCGCAGATCGCCATGGGCGCGCAAATCCGGTAAGAACAGGTGACGCGAGCGCCAGGATCTCGCGCCTGTACCCACAACGAGGAGGTGACCGATGAGGTTCATGCATGCCAGGCTCTGGACCCCGCTTCCTGCTGCAGTCCTTGCCACCGGTCTGCATGCAGTCACCACCGGTCCCGTGCAGGCCCAGGCGTGGCCAGCGAAGCCGATTCGCCTCGTCGTGCCGTTCCCGCCCGGGGCCAGCAACGATGTGCTCTCGCGCATCACCGCGCAGGCCATGAGCCCCGGGCTCGGCCAGCAGATCGTGGTCGAGAACCGTCCGGGCAGCGGCGGCATCGTCGGTGCCGAGCTCGTCGCGAGGTCGCCCGGCGACGGCTACAGCATGCTCAACATCCAGGCGTCCTTCGTCGCCAATGCCGCGCTGCGGCCCCGGCTGCCCTATGAACCGATCGCCGACTTCGCCTATGTCGGGATGATGGCGCGGGGCCCGCTGCTGATGGTGGTGCATCCGTCGCTGCCGGTGAAGAACGTGCGCGAGTTCCTGGCGCTGGCCAAATCGAGGCCCGGGCAGATCAACTACGGCTCCACCGGCACCGGCAGCCACAATCACATGGCCACGGAACTGTTCAGGCGCATGGCCGGCATCGACATCATCCACGTGCCGTACAAGGGAGCGGCACCGGCGCTGACCGACCTGATGGGCGGCCACATCCAGCTGGTGATGACCAGCCTGCCCTCGGCGATGACCCAGGTGCAGGCCGGCCGCATGAAGGCGCTGGGCGTGGCCAGCGAAAGGCGCAGCGGTTTCATGCCGCAGGTGCCGACCATCGCCGAGTCCGGCGTGCCCGGCTACAGCGCCGAGTTCTGGTGGGGCCTGGTGGTTCCGGCGAAGACGCCGGCCGAGATCACTGCGCGGCTGGGCAGCGAACTCGCCAGGGCGTTGCAGTCCGTCGATCTCAGGCAGCAGTTCGCCGGCGAGGGGGCGGAACCGGCGACGATGAGCGGCGAGGCGTTCCAGCGCTTCGTTTCCGGAGAGATCGACCGCTGGCGCAAGGTTGCACAACAGACGGGGATCAAGCCCGAGTGATCCTGCAGCCTTCGGGAACCCGAGACAGGGGCTTCGCACATGAAACTCGAACGCTCGACCCTGACCGCGATCAGGCTGCCCTATCCCCAGCCGATCCACTGGAAGGACACGGTGGAAGAGGGCTGCGAGCTGCTGCTGCTGCGGCTGTTCACCGATGACGGCGTGGAAGGCGTCGCCGAGGGGGCGATCAAGCCGACCTGGACCGGAACGACGCGCAGGGCCCTCGTCGCGGTGCTCGAGGACATGCTGCTGCCGGCGCTGAAGGGCGTGGAGCTCTCGGATGTTCGAGCCGTGCGCCGGTGTCTGGCCCCGTTCCCGGAGAACCGCCTGGCGAAGGGACTGATCGACAGCGCGTGCTGGGATCTGCGCGCCCAGGCGAAGCACATGCCGCTGTGGCAGCTCTGGAACGGCACGCCCGAGGTGCCCGTGTCGTGGACCGTGACTCGCGCCTCCCCGCTCGAGATGGCGAGGGAAGCGGCCACGATGGTCGAACGTCACGGCTTCAGGACCCTGAAGATCAAGGGCGGTCAGGGTTTCGCCACCGATGGGCGGGTCCTCGACGAGATACGCTCGGCGGTGGACACTGGCGCGAGCTTCTACGTCGATGCCAATGCCGCCTATGCGCCCGAGCAGACTGCCGCCTATGTCACGCGGCTCGCGGACAAGGGGGCAACGCATGCGGAGGACCCGTGCGACCTGCGCCCGAATCGGTGGTTTGCGCAGACCCAGCACGCCATGCCCATTCCGTTCGTGGTGGACGGGCGCTGTCTGTCGCTCGAGGACGCCGAGCTGTTCCTGGAACGCGGCGCGCGCTGCATCGGCGTGAAGGCGGCACGCGTGGGGGCGAGCATCGCCCTCGATATTGCGCACGCCGCCGATGCGGCAGGGTGTGCGGTGAACGTGGGATTGCACGCCGAGAGTGCACTGGGCGCATTCGCGAGCCTGAACGTGGCTGCCGCATTTCCCCGATGCGCCGGATCGCTGCCGGCCGAATCCACGTTCTTTCTGGCGTACGCGGATCAGATCACCACGCGATCGCCCGAGATCGGCCAGGGTGTCGTGAGGCTTGACGACCATGTGGGCTTCGCCCCCCTCGTCGACTGGTGTCGCGTCGAGCGCTACCGCATCTGATTGCGCGTGTACCTGGCGCATCGCCTCGGGTCCGCGCGCTGGCCGGATGGTGATGAGCCTGCGCGCGGTGGCCGGCCTGGACCAGGCGCTCGGGAAAGTGCCGGGGGCCGATCGGTACACGGCTTCAGCCTGCGCGCCGCGGTGCGTTGCAGCGCGCATCGGCGCGCGACATTCCGGACGACGATTGCCCGTGCGACGCATCGGCGCGCGGTGCGCGGGATCAGGTCGGCAGCGGGAGGGGCTGGCAGCACCTGTCTCTCAGCCAGCGAGCGACCGCTTCCGCCGTGAGGGGGCGCGCGATGCCGTAGCCCTGCCCCAGCTCGCACCCCATGTCGCGCAGTACGCTCAGTGTGGCCTCGTCCTCGATGCCTTCGGCGACGGTACCCAGTCCGAAGTTGGCCGCCAGGGCGAGGGTGGTGCGCACGATGTCCATCTTCTGCCTGGATTCGAGCAGGCCGCGAATGAACTGCTGGTCGATCTTCACTTGGTCGACCGGTAGCTGCCGCAGCAGCGAAAGCGACGAGTAGCCGGTGCCGAAATCGTCGATCGAGAGCCGCACGCCGATCCGCTTCAGCCGCTCGAGGCGCGGGACGACCTCGCCGGGGTCGTGGACAGGTGCGGTTTCGGTGAGCTCCAGGGTGATCCGGTCTGCCGGAACGGACCATGTATGCAGCGTGTCTTCGACCATTTCGCAGAAGTCGCGCTCGCGCAGGTCCACCGCAGACAGGTTTATCGCGACGCTGACCTGCAGGCCGTCGTCGAGGAACTGCCGGTGCTGGCGCAGCGCACTGTGCAGCACCCATTGGGTGAATCGCGGCAGCAGACCGCAGCGCTCGGCGAGCGGTATGTACACGTCCGGCGGGACGGCGCGACCGTTCGAGTCGGTCCAGCGGGCCAGTACCTCGACCGCCACCGGGGCGCCCCCGTCGAGCCTTACCTGCGGCTGGAAAGCCAGATCGAACGCGTTGGCGGCCATCGCCGCCCGAAGGTCGTTCTCGACCGGGCCGTCGTCTGCTGCCGCGCTGACCGGCGCGTGAACGCGGTAGCTGGCGGTCTCGGTCTGGGCCTCGCGGGCAGCGACCCGGGCATGCCGCACCAGCGCCTCCGGGCGCGTCGCGTCCGGCGAGCCGACCGCGATGCCCACGGTGATCCGGACCTGTTCGTATGCGCCGTTGATCGATACCGGATCGCGGTAGCTCGCAACCAGGCGTGCTGCACCCAGCTCCGCGAACTCCGGACTGCGCAGGCCGGTGAGCACCGCGATGATCTCGCGCGGGCCGATTGCCACAGCCCGGTCGTCCGCGCGCAGCATGGAGCCCAGCGTGCGCATCGCGTGTTCCTGGAGTTGTGCATCGATGTCCGGTCGGTAGTCCAGTCGCGGCACGCTCGCGCAGAACAGACGGATGGCAAGCACTGCCATGAACATGCCGCTTGCCTCGTGCGCCTGCGCGACGGCCAGCAGGTGGTCGTGCAGTTGCGTGCCGGCCAGGGGCGGTGGCATCGACGGTACCCGGCGGATGCGCTTCATTCGGGCACGGTGGCTGCGTAGAGATCCGCCGCGCTGATGCCGTGCGACCCGGCGGGCAGGCCGCGGGCGATGCTGATCTCCTCGCCCGACGTATCGCGGGGGCGGTAGAGCAGGTCGAGCGGCATTGGCCGGTCGAGCCGAACGCCCTGCGGGTCCGTCATCACCAGCACCCTGGGCAGCAGGCGGCGCACCCGGTTGTGCGAAAGCACGGCCGCCACCTCCCCGGTGGAGAGCCTGACCAGGCTGCCGACCGGGTAAGGCCCGAGCATCTGGATGAAGTGCTCGACCAGGGGTGCATGAAACAGGGTGCCGCGGGCGATCATCAGCAGTCGCAGGCAGTCGTCCATCGACGCGGCTGCCGCGTGGGGGCGCCGGGAACTCAGGGCGAGGAAGGTGTCGACGATTCCCGCGATGCGTCCGTACAGGCCGATGGCTTCTCCGTACAGACGTCCGGGATAGCCGCTGCCGTCCTCGCGCTCATGGTGGCGCGTGATGGCCTCGATCACCCGCTGATCGAGCGCGCCGGATACCCGGAGCAGGTCCATCGTGTGGGTCACGTGCAGTCGGGCCTGCTGCAGTTCGTCGGCATCGAGCGGGCCCGGCTTCTGGAGTATCGCCGCGGGCACGCGCATCTTGCCGATATCGAGAAGAACGCCGGCGAGGGCGAGCACTTCGAGTTCTCCCCGCTTCAGGCCCAGTTGGGAACCCAGGTTCGTCATGTACACCGAGGTCTGGATCGCGCGCGCATGAGCCGTCTGGTCGTGTGCCTGCAGCCGGGACAGCCACAGGGTCGCGTCGGCATTGCGCAGTACGCTGTCGACGATCTCCGAGACCATCGGCTGGAGCGCATCGATCCGGGGCGGCACGCCGAGTTCGGCCCGCTTGAGGGTCGCCTGCATCAGAGACATGCCGTGGCTGAGCGTCGGAGCTACGGACCGCACGCTCTGCTGGAAGCTTTCGGCCGCTGCGCGCGCCTGCTCGAGCTCCGTCTCGTGGGGCTCGTCATCCGGGGGCTCCGTCGGGCGGGTTGCGCTCGCGTCGGCGAACGCTGCGCCTGGGCTGGCGGACGCTGCGCTGGCGCTGGCTGCATCGTCCTTCGGGCGATACAGGCCCAGGAGCTTGCGCAGCGCGAGCCACGCGAGGGCGGCCAGACGCGGCCCGCGCTGGGTGCCCGGCGTCGCCTCGGTGGGCTCCCGGAAGGCGGGTTCTGCGGGCTGTCCGTCCCAGCTGCGGTCCTCGGTGACGTGCTGCCGACGTCGGCGGGACGAGGGTGAGCGAAAAATCTCGCGCAACGCCCTGGTCACGGACTTCCAGAAACCGGGAGGCCGGTCGCCGCCGACCGGGCTCGCCCTCGGAGGGGCGGTGGTGGTGGCGACGAGCGTCATTTCTCTGACTTTTACGCGCGCACGCCCCGGCCGGCGAAGGTCGCGAAGGATGGCCCACAGCAGCGCAATCGCCCTCGCCAGCGCGCCCGGCCGGCGGTGCGGGGGTGTCGCGTTGGGCGAAGGAGGAGCGTCCTGCAGCGCAGCGGGGGCGTGCAGCAGCGGCGGCGGCCGCACCGAAGGGCGCAGGTAGGCTTCCAGCAATTCCCTGATGACGGCCAGCAGCAACGTGCCCGGGCCACCCGGCCGGGGGGCGGGCGCGGAAGGCACGGACGTGCCCGTGGCCATGGGTGACATCTCGGGCGCCGGCGAAGCGAGCATGGGGTGCGGTCCATCTGGCGCCCTGGCCGTTACCGCCTGCGGGCGCTCCTCGCCGACGTCCAGCCAGGCGCTGGCGGCCTCGAGGTGCCGGTCGGACGGTGCCGCCGCCTGCTTCGCCGGGAGGACGTCATCCTCGACGTCGACCGAGCGCGACAGATCGATGGTCACGCAGGCGCACAGATTCACGACCGCTGCCAGATCCGCTTCGGTCTCCAGCAGCAGCCCCTCGAGCAGGAACGGCGTGTCCGACCACGGACGATCCAGCTCGGCGACGAACATGCCCAGTTTCAGCTGGTCGACCGGGACCGTTCGGAATACGTCGATGGCTGCCTGCAGGCGCGTCGATTTCACTTCCAGCACGCTCCGGGGCAGTGAACGGGTTCGCAGAGGCGCGAGCGGCTGGTACCGGCGGTGCAACCTCCGATCAGGCATGTGATCGGATAGTGCGCCGAAAAGTTGAGGGTCTGTGCAAAAGGTCTCACCTTACGGGACCTGGCTTCCCGGCAGGTCTGCGGTCCGCTGGGCGTGCGCGCTGCGCGCGTTGCGGGGTACGGCTGAAGATCGTGGCGAGCACTGAAGCCCTCGTATCCGGGACCTCGTATCGCCCGCCCACGCCGGCCGCCCGCACGCGCACGACGGGCTCGGGCCACCATGGCCGATGTCGGCCGAGGACAACGCCCGCGGACGGAGTCATCAGACACGCCCGCCGCCGGTCAATGTGCTGCGCTGGAATGACGCGGCCTGGCGACCAGGCCTGCGACCGCCAGCAGCATCACGGCGGCCCCGAAGAACGCGATCAGGTCGGCGGGTCGGCTGCCGAGGACGAAACAGCACGCGGGATCGACGGTGAACCGCGTGTTTGCTTCCGGCTCGGACTGCCAGGTGCTGTTGCAGTCGCCGTCCCGGATCCTGAAGCTGAAGTCGGTGCGGCCAGCTATCGGCGCGCTGTCATCGAAGACCATCCATTGCGGCGGCAGCCGCGACGTCGCCTGAGCTCGTGTGACGCAGCCCGCGTCATTGGCCCAGGCTGCGAGCGCGGTCGCGCTGCATCCTCGCGCCGTGTCGCGCCTGTGCGTGAATCCGCCAGCTGCCGCATGCGTACCTCGCCTGACAGGCACCGCAAACGTCATCATCCGCTGCTGATCCTTTTCTCCGATCAGTCCTGAGGCTCGATCGTGAGGACCGTATCCTCCACGAAAGGCGCTCGGGGGAGCATGCTCAGCGCAATGCGCGCGGGGGGCGCCAGATCGAACGCCTCCTGATCGAACCGCCCCGTGTACGCGTGCGACACCAGGCGAACCGTCGCACCCGAGCGGCACAGCGCCGTGAGCGCATCCAGGAACCGCTCGCGCGCAGGACGCGGCGCGTGCGCGCGCGATCGCGACACGGACGCGATCGCGCGATCGATCTTCGCGGCTGTCCACCCCTTGTTCATGTAACGTCGCCGGAGTTCCGCCTCGTCATGCCTCGCTCCCGGGGCCTGCAGCGCGCACGAACATCCATGCCAAGTGACATCCAACCCCAGGCCGGGACCAAGCGCCTTCCTCACCGTCGGGTTGGCGGTGTCGGTCGCCTCGAGGTCGAAGGCGTGGAAATGCGCCCGTACGTCGAGGGCTGTCGAGGCAACAGCGACGCTGATCAGGTAGCACATCGGGGCAACGGGGCCTGGAGACTGGAAACTGGGGACTGGAGTCTTGCCGTACCGGCCGGCGCGGCGCTCGGCGGGACGTCCGGGCTCTCCGCGCCGCGGCCGCAGCGGTGTCTGAAGATACTATTCTTCAATGGGGCCGGGCCTGCCGCGAACGGGCAGTCGTGCACTTGCGCGCGAGCAGGAAACGGATCCGCCGTTTCCGCACGGGCGAGCGCGGATCGGCCGCCGACGCAGCGGCGCGTGAACCCTGCGGACTGATCTGACCGAAGGATCCCCCATGCCCTACGCTCCGTCGAACGGCGCCCGGCTCTACTACGAGGAAGCCGGCAGCGGCACGCCGATCATCTTCGCGCACGAGTTCGGCGGCGACCTGCGGAGCTGGGAGCCGCAGATGCGGTTCTTCTCCCGGCGCTATCGCTGCATCGCGTTCAACGCGCGCGGCTGGCCGCCCTCGGACACGCCCACCGCATCCGGGCTCAACACCGAGGACCACGCGGCTGCCGACATCGCCGCGGTGCTGCGGCACCTCGGCATCTCCCGCGCGCACATCGTCGGGCTGTCGATGGGCGCCCATGCGTCGCTGCTCGCCGCCATCCGCACGCCGGAGCTTGCGCTGTCGGCGACCATCGCCGGGCTGGGCTACGGGGCGGACGACGCCACCCGCGAGCAGTTCGAGCGCGACACGGTGGACTTCGCGCAGCGCTTCGAGACACTCGGCACGAAGGAGGCGATCCAGCCCTATGCGATCAATCCGTACCGGGTGCAGTACCAGAACAAGGACCCGCGCGGCTGGGAGGAATTCCGCCGGCAGTTCGAGGCGCACTCGGCCGAGGGTTCGGCGGCGGCGCTGCGCGGGGTGACGCTGCGCCGCACCCGCGTGCCGCAGATGGAAGACGCACTGCGGCGGCTCGCCCCGCCGCTGCTGGTGATCACCGGCGACGAGGACACTCCCTGCCTTGCGCCGAGCCTGTTCATCAAGTCGGTGTGCCCGACTGCCGCGCTGTCGGTGATCCCGCGCACCGGGCATGCGGTCAATCTCGAGGAGCCGGACGCCTTCAACCGCCTCGTGCTCGACTTCGTGACGCTGGTGGACAGCGGACGCTGGCGCCCGCGCGACCCGCGCAGCCTCGGCCGCTCGACGCTGGCCGACCCGGGCGAACGCCCCTGATGGGCGCGCCCCCGACCGGAAGCGGGGTCGGCCAGGCGGGCGAGGCGGGAACGCTGCCGCTCGTCTGGCTGCTGTCCACCGGCGGCACGATCGCCGGCACCGGCGCGTCCTCGACCGACCTCAGCCAGTACCGGGGCGCGACCCTGCTCGGCGCCGAGCTGCTCGCCGCGGTCCCGGAAGTCCACCACTGCGCGCGGGTGCAGGTCGAACAGGTGGTCAACATCACCAGCCCGAACGTGACCGTCGATGTCTGGCGCAGGCTGGCCCTGCGCATCGACGAGATCTTCCGCGCCGATGCGCAGGTCGCCGGCGTGGTGGTCACCCACGGCACCAGCACGCTGGAGGAAACCGCGTACTTCCTCCATCTCACGGTGCGCCACGACCGGCCGGTCGTGCTGGTCGGCGCGCAGCGGCCCGCCACTGCGATCAGCGCCGACGGACCCCTGAACCTGCTGAATGCCGTGCGGACCGCAGCCGCCCGGCAGTCGCGCGGGCTCGGCGTCCTGGTCGTGATGAACGACGAGATCAACGGCGCGCGCGACGTGACCAAGGCGAACACCTACCGGGTCGAGACCTTCCGCTCGGGCGAGCTGGGTTTTCTCGGGTACGTGGACGAGGACGCAGTGATGTTCTATCGCGCCTCGACCCGGCGCCACACGGCGACTTCGGAGTTCGACCTCGCGCAGATCACGCAGTTTCCGCGGGTCGAGATCGTCGCGTCCTACGCTGGCGCGTCGATCGCGCCGCTGCATGCGCTCGCGCGCGAAGGCGTGGACGGCATCGTCTTCGCGGCGCCGGGCGCGGGCAGCCTGTCCGATGCCGAGCTGGACGCGGTACGGACGATCGTCGCTGCCGGCGGCGTCGCCCCGCCGGTGCTGATGCGCTCGACCCGTACCGGTAACGGCCGGGTTCTCGGTCGCCGGTCGCTCGATGAGCTGGGCCTGCTGCCAACGGACAATCTGAGCCCGCAGAAGGCGCGCATCCTGCTGATGCTCGCGCTCACTCGCACACGCGACCGCGCCGAGATCGCGCGCATCTTCTCCGAATACTGATCCACGGCCAGGACGATCCTGGCAGACAACCCTGAAGACAGGGAGGAGGTCCGCGGCACCGCCCCCGGCGCTCGCGTTGCCGATGAAGCCCGCTCCTTCGATCGCATCCGCCACGGTGAAGAACTCCGACGTGACGCAACTGCGGCGACTCGCGGCCGAGCAAGCCGCCCCGGTGCGCGAGGCGTTTGCGAACGTCAGGACGATCTAGCGTACCGACCGCCGCCGCCGCACCGCGAACAGCCCCAGCCCGGCGAAGGCCACGAGCGTCGGCATCAGCGCGATGTTCACTACCTTGGTGACGAGTTCCAGCCGGTCGGTCTCCAGCCGCAGCGTGCGCCGCAGTTCCTTCAGCTGGGCCCTGGTCTCGGCGGACTTGCGCTGGAACGCCTCGATCTCGGCCTTCTGCTCCGGGCTGGGCGTGAACATCGCGCCGGGCGCGCGCGCTCGCTGCAGCTTCGCGAGCCGCTCCTGCGTCTGGATCAGGTCGTCCTCGAGTTCCTTGATCGCGCCCAGATACTCCTGCTGAGCGCGCTCGGCGATCTCCAGCGGCACGGTCAGCGGCCGGGAGAACGCAGCGCGCGAGCGCAGGGCGCCAAGCGCGGTGTCGCCGGAGAATGCCTCGACCAGACTCTGCAGGAAGTCGAGGTTGCCGTTGATCGGCACCCGTACCTGCTGCCCGAACGATTCCTGGATCTGCACCACCACGCCATCGGCCAGCATGTCGATGTCGGCCACCAGCACCACCTGCGCATCGGCGGTGGCCCTGGCCAGGTGCGCGGCCGGGTCGGCCGGTGGCTGCGGCGCCGGCGCGGGATCGGATGCGCCTTCGCGCAGCGGCACCGGCATCGGCCCCTCGGCCTTCGGCGGCCCGTCCGGGAACGCGGTCGGGAAGCGGCCGGTCAGGCGCAGCGCGAGCGCATTAGCGCGGCCGGTCGGCTGGAAGCCGCGCGCGGCCGCCTCGCCGGTGAGCGTGGCGACGATCGGGTCGATCAGCATCGAGTTGGGCGAGGTGCGCGCGAGCACGGTAGCGGTGATGCCCGGTACGCCCTTGCCCTCGGCCTGTGGTTCGAACCATCCGGGGAACGGGATCATCAGGGTGCCGACCTGGCCGATCACCAGGTCCTCCGTGTTCAGCGCGTCGCCCTGCACGTTGAGCAGCGTCGGCATGATGCGGCCGTTCTGCTTGCTGGCGAGCGTGAGGTCGCCAGCGATCCTGCCGGTGGGCATCGACCAGCCCCACGCGCTCAGCAACCGGCGCAGCGTGGACTCGCTCGCGGTGTTGCCGGCCAGCGGGTTCTCGAGGTTGCGCTGCGGGTCGAAGTGCGCGTACGGGTCGACGAAGGCGATCAGCCGGCCGCCGCGCATCACGAACTGGTCGATCGCGTACTCTGCCGCCTCGGTGATGTCACGCGGATGGATCACCAGCAGCACCTTCACGTCGTCGGGGATGCGGGTGCTCTCCATCGGCACCGGCCGCACGTCGAAGTTGCGCTGCAGCTCCTGGATGGCGATCCACGGACCGGTGGGCAGGCGGCCGAGCATCAGCTCCATCGGCCGACCGAAGACGGGGATGGCGCTCATCACGCCGATCACCGGGCGCTGCGCCTGCATCACCTGCGCGATCGCGCGCGTGATGTCGTACTCGAGCAGCCGCTCGCGCTCGGGCGAGAGCACCGGGATCGCGACTGTATTCGCCTTCGTGTCGCCGGCCGTGCCCTCGCCACCCCTGGCGGCCGCCCCGGCAGCGGCGCCTGCGGCCGCATCGCGGCGCGCGATCGCCATGCCGAGGTAGAACTTCTCCTGGTTGGGCGTGACCTGCGCATCGATGCCGTCGCGCTCGGCGGCCGCTTCGGCGTCGGAGTCGGGCTCCGGGTTCAGCCGCTCCACCACCAGCCGCCCGCCGGACGCGGCGACGTACTCGGCGAGCAGATCCTGCACCCGCTTGGCGAAGGTGTTCATCGCCACCGGCACCGAGGTGTCGCCGCTCTGCGTGTGGTAGAGGCGCACCACCACCGGCGTATCGAGCTTCGCCAGCACCTGCCGCGTGCCTTCGGAGAGCGTGTAGACGCGCCCTTGCGTGAGGTCGAGCCGCAGCGGCAGCGCCGACAGCACGACGTTGAACACGATCAGCGCCGCGAACAGCACCGCGAGGCCGGCGGGGGACATCAGTCGCTTCATCGGGTTCGGGGCCATCGTCACGGTCCTTCAGCCTGCCCGCAGGCCGCGCACGATCACCGCGTTGGCGAACAGCGCGAAGCCGATCACCGACAGGAAGAAGGCGACGTCGCGCAGGTCGATCACGCCGCGCTGGAGCGCGTCGAAGTGGGTCATCACCGAGAACGAGGCCACCGCGCTGACCACGGCCGGGCTGGTCCAGCGGGTGAGCAGGTCGGTGACCGGGCTGTAGCCGGCGATCACCAGCAGCAGGCAGATCATCACCGCCAGGATGAAGCTCACCGCCTGGTTGCGCGTCATCGCCGAGGTCATCGAGGTGATCGCGAGGAAGCTGCCGGCAAGCAGCAGGCTACCGAGGTAGGCGGTGAGGATCGCGCCGTTGTCCGGCGAGCCGAGCACGTTCACCGTGATCCACACCGGCGCGGTCAGCGCGAGCGCGAGCGCGAGGAAGATCCAGGACGCGAGGAACTTGCCGATGATCGCCTGCGGCAACGTGACCGGCAGCGTGAGCAGCAGTTCGAGCGTTCCCAGTCGCCGCTCCTCCGACCACAGCCGCATGCCCACCGCCGGCACGAGGAACAGGTACATCCACGGATGCCAGGTGAAGAACGACACGAGCGAGGCCTCCGCCCGCTCGAAGAAGCGGCCGATGGTGAAGGTGAGGAAGCCTGCCATCAGCAGGAAGATCACCAGGAACACGTAGGCGACGGGCGAGCCGAAGTAGCCTGAGAGTTCGCGCCGGACGATGCCCAGGATGCTGGCCACGGCCGAACCGTGCCTTGCCGCTGCAGGGGCGTTCATTGGGCCACCGTGTCGGGAAGGGTGATCGAACGGAACACGTCCTCGAGGCGCCCCTCTTCGGTGGCGAGCGACTGCACCTGCCAGCCGGCCGCCTGCGCGGCCTGCGCCACCGCGACAGTCAGCGCGGCGCCGGCTGCGCCGATCGCGCCGCCGGCGTCGCGCTCGGGATAGACGCGCACGGTGGTGCGCCCGTCGGGG
>CANGUQ010000027.1 GCA_947456915.1 Betaproteobacteria bacterium | reverse complement strand
GGACTCGGCGGCGGCTCGCTGGCGAAGTTCCTGCTGGCGCGGTTGCCGCGCTGCCGGCTGCGGGTCGTGGAGGCCGAGCCGGCCGTGGTGGCCGCCGCGCGCGCGCACTTCGCGCTGCCCGGTGACGGGCGCCGCCTGGTCACGATACTCGCCGATGCGGCCGTGTGGCTTGAGCAGTCGTGCGATCCGGCGAGCGTGGACCTGCTGCTGGTCGACGTCTACGACGCACACCGGCAGGTCGAAACGTGCACGAGCGCTTCGTTCTTCGCGGCCGCGGCGCGGGCGCTCAGCCGGGACGGCGTGTGCGCGGTCAATCTGTGGAGCAATGCAGCCGACTATCCGCGCGTGCGTGATCGTTTCCTCGATGCGTTCGGCGGTCGGGTGCTGCTGCTGCCGGCAGCCCGTCCCGGCAACATGATCGTGCTGGGTCTTGCCAGCAGCGACGGCGACTGGCGCTGGAGCAGCCTGCACGCGCACGCGCGGGCGCTGCAGCAGGCGCATGGCCTGGAGTTTCCCGCCTTCGTCGACGCCCTGCGCGAGCACAACCCGTACACCGGCACGCGGCTGCTGCTCTGAGCGTACGGCTGCTGCTGCCGTGATCGACCGAGGCAGACGTCGGCGGCGCAGCCGTGGCGCGAGCGCCGGTCTGCCGCCCCGACAGCCGCGCCCGCGGCTGTTCACCTGTCCCGAACTGTGGAAGAATCGTCGGCGATGAGTGACGGGCCGGCAGCGGGCTGGAGATCGGCCCGGTGCGCTTGCGGCATCGGTGACAGGGGCTTGGCGTTGATCGATCGCGATGGCTATCGCCTGAACGTAGGCATCATCCTGAGCAACGCGCGCAACCAGGTGTTCTGGGGCAAGCGGGTGCGCGAGGATGCGTGGCAGTTCCCGCAAGGCGGCATGAAACGCGGCGAGACCCCCGAGCAGGCGATGTTCCGCGAACTCGAGGAGGAGGTCGGGCTGCTCGCCGCGCACGTACGCATTCTCGGCCGCACGCGCGAATGGCTGCGGTACGACGTGCCCGAGCAGTGGATGCGGCGCGACGCGCGCGGCCTGTACCGCGGGCAGAAACAGATCTGGTTCCTGCTGCGGCTCACCGGCCGCGACAGCGACGTGAGGCTGCGTGCGAACGAGCGGCCGGAGTTCGACGCGTGGCGCTGGAGCGACTACTGGGTGCCGATGGACGCGGTGGTCGAGTTCAAGCGCGAGGTGTACCAGTCGGCGCTGGCCGAACTCTCGCGCTATCTGCCCAGGCCTGTGCAGCCGCTGGCGAGTCGTGCCGGCAGTCCCGGTATCCCGGGGCGGCGCGGCGTCGCGCAGACGGTTCCGCCCTCGCCGTAGACGGCGCGTCGTGCGCGCCGGTCGATGGCGCGGATCGCGATCGCTGCGCGAACCCGACGCCGGACGCGGGCTCCCGCCGGCCAGCCAGTGACCGGGAAGATCAGGTCGATCGAACAGTTCGTGCCGTTGCCCGTGGTCGTTCCGGAAGCGGGAGCAGGGTTCGCCCAGCCGACGCAGCGCCTGCCCGAGCGCGTTACGCGGGAGAGTCCGGCGCTCGAGGTGATGACCGATCTGCGCCAGACCAGCGCGGTGCTGGTGCGTGCCAGCGATACCGTCACCCACGCGCGCGAGCGGATGCGCAACCGCGGCGTGCGCATGCGCCTGTGCGCAGACGTCCCGGCGCAGGTGGAGGGCATGATCACGCTGGCCGACATCGTCGGCGAGCGGCCGATCCAGGCCGCGCAGGCCCGCGGCATAGCGAATGCCGAGCTGCTCGTGCGCGACATCATGACGCCGCGGGTACAGCTCGAGGCGCGGCGCTTCGACGACGTCGCGCACGCGCGGGTCGGCTACGTCGTCGAGAGCCTGCGCCGGGCCGGCCGGCAGCACGCGCTGGTGGTCGAGAGCGGCCCGCAGCAGCGGGTGCGCGGGGTGTTCTCGGTGTCGCAGATCGCACGTCAGCTCGGCGTCGTGCTCCAGGCCACCGAAGTGGCCCACACCTTCGCTTCGCCGAGATCGAAGCGGCGCTGGCGCGCTGAGCGGGCCGGGGGCTGGCACGCCGGGCTCGTCGGCAACGCGCCGGATCGACCACGCGGCAAACGATCGCGCTACCATACGGGCCCTCGGACGGAGGCTGTCGTCCGGCAACCGTTCACGCTGCCCGCTCCGGCCGTGCCCATCACGCGGTCGAGTCGCGCAGTCCGCCCGCAGTACGTTCACGCAGTCCGTTCAAACAAGGAGAGTCACACATGGCGCTCAAGGGCTCCAAGACCGAAGAGAATCTGAAGGCCGCGTTTGCCGGCGAGTCGCAGGCGAATCGCCGGTATCTGTACTTCGCAGCGAAGGCCGACGTCGAGGGCCAGAACGACGTCGCGGCGGTGTTCCGTTCGACGGCGGAGGGCGAGACCGGCCACGCGCACGGTCATCTGGAATATCTCGAGCAGTGCGGCGATCCGGCCACCGGCCTGCCGTTCGGGTCCTCGCGGGACAACCTGAAGACCGCGATCGCCGGCGAGACGCACGAGTACACCGACATGTACCCGGGAATGGCCAAGACCGCGCGTGCGGAAGGCTTCGACGAGATCGCCGACTGGTTCGAGACGCTCGCCAAGGCCGAGCGCTCGCACGCCAACCGCTTCCAGAAGTCGCTGGACGCGCTGGCTGACTGAGCACGCCGGCGGGCGAGGACGACGCCTGATGCGCGGCCTCTGCCGCGCCCCGGGTGTCGTCCGGTCAACCGCAGAGTCACCCTGCAGGCCACATGCGGCAACGCATGTGGCTTGTTCCTTTTCTGCCGCGCCGGCCCGCACTGTCGCAGCCGCGCTGCAGGCCCGACGCACTTGCTTGCGAGTGAACGAACGATGACCGTACGTGAAGGCAGTCTGGAAGCGCCGACCCGCCACCCGATCGACTGGAAGAACCCGCAATTCTTCGACGAGAAGGCGCTGGAGACCGAACTGGAGCGGGTGTTCGACATCTGCCACGGCTGCCGGCGTTGCGTCAGTCTCTGCGGCGCGTTTCCCCGTCTGTTCGATCTGGTCGACGAGAGCCCGACGCTGGAAGTCGACGGCATTCCGAAGGAGAAGTTCAAGGAAGTCGTCGACCAGTGCTATCTGTGCGACATGTGCTACATGACCAAGTGTCCGTACGTGCCGCCGCACCCGTGGAACCTCGACTTTCCGCACCTGATGCTGCGTGCGAAGGCGGTGGAGTTCCGCAAGCATGGGGCCAGGTTCCGCGATCGTTTCCTGTCGTCCACCGACACCCTCGGTCGGTTCGCGGGCATTCCGATCGTCACGGCAACGGTCAACGCGGTGAACCAGACCGGTGCGGCGCGTGCGCTGATGGAGAAGACGCTCGGGGTGGACGCGCGTGCCTGGCGTCCCTCGTATGCACAGACCCGGTTCCGCTCGGCGGTGCGCGGCCCGGCAGCGTCCGAAGTGCGCGACGGCGAACGCACGCCGGGGAAGGTCGCGATCTACTCGACCTGCTACGTGAACTACAACGAGCCGGGCATCGGCCACGATCTGCTCGCCATCCTCGATCACAACCGCGTGCCGTGGCGCCTCGTCGACAAGGAGGCGTGCTGCGGGATGCCCAAGCTGGAGCTGGGCGATCTGGACGCGGTGGCAGCACTCAAGGCGGTGAACATTCCGCCTCTGGCCGCGCTGGCGCGCGAGGGGTACGCGATCCTGGCGGCGATCCCGTCGTGCACGCTGATGTTCAAGCAGGAACTGCCGCTGATGTTCCCGGACGACGCCGACGTGCAGGCGGTGAAGGCGGCGATGTGGGATCCGTTCGAGTATCTGGTCGCCCGCAACAAGGACGGGCTGCTGGACACCGGTTTCAAGGTTCCGCTGGGCAAGGTGTCGTACCACGTGCCCTGCCACGGGCGGGTGCAGAATATCGGTCGCAAGACCGAGGAGTTCCTCAAGCTCGTGCCGCAGACGACGCTCAACACCGTCGAACGCTGCTCGGGACACTCCGGTACCTGGGGCGTGAAGAAGGAGTATCACGCTCAGGCGATGAAGATCGGCAAGCCGGTGTTTCGCAGCATGGCCAAGGACAGCCCGGACTGGCTGTCGTCGGACTGCCAGCTCGCGGGCCATCACATCGCGCAGGGCATCGCCGAACTGGATACCGGAGGTCTGCCCGCCGGTGCAGCGGTGCCGAAGGTGGCGCATCCGCTCACGCTGGTACGCATCGCCTACGGTCTCTGACCGGCGCCGCCACCCGCGCGCGTCGCCGCCCTCCGACTTTTCCTGCCTCCCCGGAAGAACGCCATGCCGCTGACCCCCGACGACCTGATGACACTGGAAGCCTATTCGCGTGCACGCAACGCGTTCCGCACCCGCGTGATCGCGCACAAGAAGACGCGAGCGGTAGCGCTCGGCGAGAACGTGACGCTGCTGTTCGAGGACGAACTGACCATCCGCTATCAGGTGCAGGAGATGCTGCGCGCCGAGCGCATCTTCGAGGAGCAGGGCATACGCGATGAGCTCGAGGCGTACAACCCGCTGATCCCCGACGGTTCGAACTGGAAGGCGACGATGCTGATCGAGTATCCGGAGCCGGCCGAGCGTGCCCGCATGCTGGCGCGCCTGAAGGGCATCGAGGATCGGGTCTGGGTACAGGTCGAAGGGGCCGCGCGCGTGCACGCAATCGCCGATGAGGATCTCGACCGCGAGAACGAGCAGAAGACGTCTTCGGTCCACTTCCTGCGCTTCGAACTCACCCCGGCGATGGTCAGTTCGCTGAAGGCTGGCGCCGCGCTCGCGATGGGCGTCGATCACCCGCTGTACACGGTGTGCGTGGAAGAGGTCGGCGACGCCACCCGCGCGGCGCTGCTCGCGGATCTGGCCTGAGGCGGCGGTCGGTGCGCTGCCTGCAGCAGACAGCCGCAGCGCTGCTTCTCCTCGCTGCCGTCGCCGGTTGCGCGGGGTCCGCCCGGCCGCCGGCGAACGCTGTGATCGGCGAGACGGCGGCGGCGTCACCGCAACGGCCGCAGGTGTCTGTTCCGGGGCCGTCGGGAGAGGAGGACGGGCGCGCCGACCTGCCCGACTTTCCGCGCGACGCGGACCTCGTGGAGATCAGACAGAGCGTACGCCCCGAGCTTCGGTTCTTCGTCGATGCGCGCTCCGTGCAGGTGCCGGGTGGCGACGAGGTGCGTTACACGTTCGTCGTGAGCAACGCCTCGGGCGGCCGCAACATCACCTTCGAGGCGATGCGCTGCCTCGCGCGCACGCGAGTCACGCTGGCAGTGGGCAGTGCCAACGGGACGTGGACCGCCGCTCGCTTCGCGCGCTGGGAGCCGGTCGACGTCAACGACACCGCCGGCCAGCGCGGCACGCTGCATCAGGACATGTTCTGCCCGTCGCGCGCAGCTGTGGCGAACGTGAAGGAAGCGGTGCAGGCGTTGCGCAGCGGCATGCACCCGCGCGCCGGCGCTGCGACGAGCCGGTAGCCCCGCGCGGCGCGTCAGCAGTCGCCGATCCGCTTGCCGGTGATGTTGACCGTGATCTCGTGCGACCCGGCGGGTCCGGCCGGACGCCACTGGCGCGAGGTGCCTTCGAACGCGGTGGGGTTGAAGTCGTAGGCGTTGCTGCCACCGGCCGCCTGCCCCGCCGACGGGGCCACACACTGCATCGGCCAGTTGGCGCGATTGCCCACGCGCCGCACCGGCCCCGGCGTGCACTCCGGACCCATCGGGACCACGTTCATCGAGATGAAGGTCACCGGGTCGTCCGCCTGCGCCTGTGTCATGCAGGCGTGCATTCCCTTGGTGGGAAACTTGAAGCCAGGCGGCCTGGGCAGCTTGCCGATATCGGTGATCGAGATGACGATCTCCCAGAGGCCCTGCTGCACGCCCGGCGCCTTGCGCTGAGCCAGCGCATGTCCGGCCGCGACCGCGGCGACGAGGCCCGAAACGGCGATCAGGGCAGCGAAACGGTGCTTCATGGCTCGACTCCTGGCTCGACAGTGATGACCATGTTATCGCGGTGGATCAGTTCGGGCTCCACCACATAGCCCAGCCGGGACTCGATATCACGCGACTGTGCGCCAACGATACGCGCAGCCTCGGCTGCCGGGTAGTTGGCGAGCCCGCGTGCAACCTCGCGGCCGTCGGGGCCGAGGCAGCGCACCAGTTCGCCGCGATCGAAGTCGCCGCTGACCGAGGTGGCACCGATCGGCAGCAGGCTCTTGCCCTCGACCACCAGCGCGCGCGCAGCACCTGCATCCAGCGTGATCTCGCCGCGCACCTGCAGCTGATCGGCAAGCCACTGCTTGCGCGCGGCCATCGGCGCGGCGTCGGCGACGAGCAGGGTGCCGACCGACTCGCCGGCGGCCAGCCGCAGCAGCACCTGCGGTTCCTCGCCGCTCGCCACGATGGTGAACGCCCCGCTGCGCGCGGCGCGCTTGGCGGCGAGCACCTTGGTGAGCATGCCGCCCTTGCCGATCTCGCTGCCGCTGCCGCCGGCGATCGCCTCCAGTGCCGGGTCGCCCGCGCGCGCCCGCGCAAGCAGCGTCGCCGACGGATCGCGCCGTGGGTCCCCGGTGAAGATGCCCGGCTGATCGGTAAGGATCACCAGCGCATCGGCCTCGATCAGGTTGGTCACCAGCGAAGCCAGGGTGTCGTTGTCACCGAGCTTGATCTCTTCGGTGGTGACGGTGTCGTTCTCGTTGATGATCGGAATCACGTTGAGTGCGAGCAGGGTCACCAGCGTCGTGCGCGCATTCAGATAGCGCCGGCGATCGGCGAGATCCTCGTGGGTGAGCAGAATCTGCGAGGTGAGCAGTCCGTGCTCGCGAAAGCAGCTCTCGTAGACCTGCGCGAGTCCCATCTGTCCGACGGCGGCGGCCGCCTGCAGTTCGTGCAGCGCGTGCGGTCGCCGTGCCCATCCCAGTCGCTGCATGCCCTCGGCGATCGCCCCACTCGATACCAGCACGATCTCGCGTCCAGCCGCACGCAGGCTCGCGATCTGCATCGCCCAGCGCGCGAGCGCAGCGCGGTCGAGTCCCTGCCCGCGATTGGTGACGAGACTGCTGCCCACCTTGACGACGATCCGGCGGGCCTCGGCGAACGCGCTGCTCATGCGGTACGGTCGGTGGCGAGCGCGGTGTCCGTTGCCGCCGGCGCCGCGGTCTCGTGCCGCGCCAGCGCGAGATGGTCGGCGATCGCGCGCACGAGTCCCGGACAGCCAGCGCCGGACACCGCCGAGATCGTGAACAGCGGCGACTTCCAGCGCAGCCGCCGCTTCACCTCGCGCGCGATGCGTTCGGCCTCGCCCTCGGCCAGCGCGTCGATCTTGTTGAGCACCAGCCAGCGCGGCTTGTCGGCGAGCGCCGCGTCGTATTTCGCGAGTTCGCGCGCGATGGTGCGGATCGCGGCTACCGGATCCTGCGTGTCGTCGGCGATGTCCACGAGGTGCAGCAGCAGGTGGGTACGCTGCAGGTGGCGCAGGAACTGGTGACCCAGACCGGCGCCCTCCGCGGCGCCTTCGATCAATCCCGGGATGTCGGCGATGACGAAACTCTCGTCCATGCCGGCGCGCACCACCCCGAGATTCGGATGCAGCGTGGTGAACGGATAGTCGGCGACCTTCGGTCGCGCGGCGGAGACCGCACGGATGAACGTCGACTTGCCGGCGTTGGGCATGCCCAGCAGGCCAACGTCGGCCAGCACGCGCAGTTCCAGACGCAGCTTCCGCACCTCGCCCGGCTCCCCCGGCGTGCACTGGCGCGGCGCGCGGTTGACGCTCGACTTGAAGTGCAGGTTGCCGAGTCCGCCCTTGCCGCCGCGTGCGAGCCGCGCACGCTCGCCGTCGTGGGCGAGGTCCGCGATCAGGGCGCCGCTCTCCGCGTCATACACCAGCGTGCCGACCGGGACCCGCAGCGTGACATCCCGGCCGGCGGCACCGTAGCAGTCCGATCCCATGCCGTTCTCGCCATGACCGGCGCGATGGATGCGCGCGAAGCGGAAGTCGACCAGCGTGTTGATGTTGCGATCGGCCACGGCGTGCACGCTGCCACCACGTCCGCCGTCACCGCCATCGGGGCCGCCGCGCGGCACGTACTTCTCGCGCCGGAAGCTCGCTGCGCCGTTGCCGCCGTTGCCGGCCAGCACATCGATGATCGCTTCGTCGACGAACTTCATCGCAGGGGGGTCGCAGGCGGGGTCGGCGGCAGCGCAAAGCAACAGGCCCCGCCGTGACCAGCGGGGCCTGCTGGATGACGCGCGGCAGGCCCCGCCGGGCGCGGGGGCTGCGGGCGGATCAGGCCGCCGGCAGCACGCTCACCGTCGAGCGCGCTGCCGCGCCCTTGGTTTCGAACCTGACGGCGCCGTCGATCAGCGCAAACAGCGTGTGGTCGCGTCCGATCCCGACGTTGTCACCGGCGTGCATGCGGGTGCCGCGCTGACGCACGATGATCGACCCGGCGCTGACGACTTCGCCGCCATAGGCCTTGACGCCCAGTCGTTTCGCCTGCGAATCGCGGCCGTTGCGGGAACTGCCGCCTGCTTTCTTGTGTGCCATGAGATTCTCTCCTGCCTCGCCCGGTCGCGGCTGCGATCAGGCCTGGATGTTGTCGATGCGCACCTTGATGTACGACTGGCGGTGGCCCTGCGAGTGCCGGTAGCCCTTGCGCCGCCGCATCTTGAAGATGCGCACCTTGTCGCCGCGCCCCTCGCCGATCACCGTCGCCTTGACCGAGGCGTTGGCGAGCAGCGGCTTGCCGACGGACAGACGCTCGCCGTCGGCGATCATCACGACGCGGTCGAGGGCGATCTCGTCGCCGACCTTGACTGCAAGCTTTTCGATGGTGAGCTGATCGCCGACGGCCACGCGATACTGCTTGCCGCCGGTCTGGATGACCGCATACATGTGGAGACTCCTGCCGCTGTGGATGCTGCTCTGATTCGAGATGCGGCGAGACCGCCGCCGGGTTGCCTGCCTTCGCCGCGGGGGGCGATGACACTGCCGGCCGCCGATGCGGCTGCCGCAGCACGGACCCTGCTCAAAGGAACCCGCGATCATACGTGGGGCAGAAGTCCACGTCAAAGGCCGCGCGGCAGCGATCGGGCAGCTCGCGGCCCGCGGCCCTGCCGGCACGACAGGGACAGGGCAGGCCCGCCCGAGCGCGAGGCGGGGTGGCGCTGTGCTATTCTGCCACCGGATGTCAGCAACCGACCGCCCTCACCCCCCGCGCCGATCCCGATGGACGCGTTTCGCAGCCTGATCCAGTCCGATCTGGAGGCGGTGGAGGCGTTGATCGGCGAGCGGCTCGCCTCGGACGTCCCGCTGATCCGTCAGGTCGCTGCCTATCTGGTCTCCGGCGGCGGCAAGCGGCTGCGTCCGGCGCTGGTGCTGCTGTCGGCCGGCGCCTGCCGCTTCGCCGGTCGCGAGCGTCTGGAGATCGCCGCGGTGGTCGAGTTCATCCACACCGCGACGCTGCTGCACGACGATGTGGTGGACGAGTCCAGCCTGCGCCGCGGCCGGGCGACCGCCAATGCGCGCTTCGGCAATGCGGCGAGCGTGCTGGTCGGGGACTTCATCTACTCGCGCGCTTTCCAGATGATGGTCGGGGTGCGCAACCTGCGCGTGCTGGAGGTGCTTGCCGACGCCACCAACGTGATCGCCGAGGGCGAGGTGCTGCAGTTGCTGGGCGTGCGCAATCCCGACCTCGCCGAGAGCGACTATCTGCGCGTCGTGCGCTCGAAGACGGCGAAGCTGTTCGAGGCTTCGGCACGTCTGGGTGCGGTGCTCGCCGGCGAGACGAGCGAGATCGAGCAGGCGCTGGCAGCCTACGGCATGCATCTGGGGACCGCGTTCCAGCTGATCGACGACGTGCTCGACTACTCGGGTGACCAGGCCAGCATCGGCAAGAATCTCGGCGACGATCTGGGCGAGGGGAAGTCGACGCTGCCGCTGATTCACGCACTCGCGCACGCACCTGCCGGACAGCGCGCGATGCTGCGGCAGGTGATCGAGGAGGGTGCGGTCGAGCGATTCGACGAAGTGCTCGCGGCGCTGGATGCGTGCGGATCTCTTGTCTACGCCCGCACCCAGGCAGAAGCCGAGGTGGCGCGTGCGCAGAACGCGCTGGCGCCGCTTGCGGCTTCGGCATTTCGCGATTCTCTGATAGACTTCGCCGCCTTTGCAGTGAGACGGGACGTCTGATGGTCCGGAACGGGTGCGATGCAGAACGTGCATGCGCTTCCGGTACAGCAGGGTGGACCAGTGGTTTCCCGTCAGCGTTGGCGCATTCGGGGTGTAGCTCAGCCTGGTAGAGTACTGCGTTCGGGACGCAGGAGTCGGAGGTTCGAATCCTCTCACCCCGACCAGGCGCCTTGATCCCGAGAGGTGTCAGATGGCCCGCGTCCCCTACGCCGAAGAAGCCGCCAACCCGGAACTCGCTCGTCGCATCCGCGAGCAGCGCGGCGGCAAGATGCTCAACCTGTACCGGATGCTGATGAACAGCCCGCCGGTCGCGGAGGGCTGGCTCGCACTGCTCACTGCGGTACGCCAGCAGTGCAACGTTCCGGCGCTCTATCGCGAACTCGCGATCCTGCGCGTGGCAGTGATCAACGAGGCGCCGTACGAGTTCGCAGCCCACGTGCCGTTCGCGCGGCGCGAGGGGATGACGACCGACCAGATCGAGGGGCTCAAGGCGCTGCCCGCGGGCGCCGACGAGGCGGCGATGCACGGCTACGACGAGACGATGCGTGCCGTGATCGCCTACGCCGACTCGATGACGCGCGAGATCCACGTGCCGGACGCGGTGTTTGCCCGCGCTGCGCGCCACTTCGACACCCGGCAGATGGTGGAGCTCACCGCGACCGTCGGCGCCTACAACATGGTGTCGCGCTTCCTCGAGGCGCTGCAGATGGATCCGGAGGATCACTCCTGATGTCGCGGCGGCAGTGATCAAGTACCTGCTGCTGCTGGCGGTGATTGCCGCCGTCGTGTGGTTCCTCGCGGCGGGTGCGCGCGCGCGTCGGCGGCAGGCCGAATCACCGCCGGCCCAGGACATGGTGCGCTGCGCGCACTGCGGGGTGTTCCAGCCGCGCAGCGAGAGCATTCTCGCGCGCGGTCGGTTCTACTGCAGCACCGAGCACGAGCGGCTGCATTGAAGCGCAGCTGCTCGACACGCGCGAGCCTGCGCGCGGGTCGTTCGCGATGAGCGCCGGGGCGGGCGCGCTCGCGCCCGGCGCAACGCAGCAGGCGCCCTCCGCCGTGCTGGCGGGCGAGCAGCGCGCCGAGTTCTGGCGCTCGCTGCTGTACTTCAACGTCTATCGGTCGCTGGTGCCGGTGACGCTGATCGCAGTCGTGCTGATGGGTGGGGAGCCGCTGTTCGGGGCCGAGGCGCCGAAGCTGTTTCTCTGGTCGATGGGGCTGTACGCGGTGTTCGCCGCGGCGGCATTCGTCTCGATCTTCGCCCGTCAGCCTGATTTCGAGACCCAGCTCACGGCGCACTCGCTCGCCGATGTGCTGTTCATCGTGCTGGCGATGCACGCGAGCGGGGGCATCATGAGCGGACTGGGCTTGCTGCTGCTCGCTTCGCAGGCCGCCGCCGCCCTGATCAGCCGCGGCCGGATGATGCTGTTCTACGCGGCGGTGGGGTCGCTCGCGGTGCTCGCCGAGCAGAGCTATCGCACCCTCGGCGGTGGCGGGTCTGCGTGGTTCGTGCAGGCGGGGCTGCTCAGCGTCGCCTACTTCGCCACCGCCTTCGTCGGGCGCACGCTCGCCAGCTACGCGGTGGCGAGCGAGCAGCTCGCCCGGCAGCGCGGGGTCGACCTCGTCAACCTGTCCCAGGTCAACCAGCTGATCATCCAGGACATGCAGGACGGCGTGCTCGTGGTCGACGAGCAAGGGGTGATCCGCCAGATCAATCGGCGCGCGCAGTATCTGCTGGGTCTCACCGTCTGGCCGCCTGCCTCCGGCACGGCACTGGCCGACTGTGCTCCCGCGCTCGCCGCGCAGGTCGCGGACTGGAGGCACGATCCCGCTGCCGAGCTGGCGGTGCTGTCGGTGCGCGACGGCGAGGGCTCGGCAGTGCGCCAGGTCGGTGTACGCGCGGTGCCGGTCGGCACCGATATCGCCGACGGCCCGGCGGTGATCTTCCTCGAGGACCAGTCGCGCATCCAGAAGCAGGCGCAGCAGCTCAAGCTCGCCGCGCTCGGACGGCTGACTGCCAACATCGCGCACGAGATCCGCAACCCGCTCTCGGCAATCAATCACGCGACGGAACTGCTGCAGGAGGGCGAGCCGCAGAACGAGACGGACGAGCGCCTGCTGCAGATCATCCACACCAACACGCAGCGCATCGACGGCATGGTACAGGAGGTGCTCAAGCTCAACCGGCGCGACCGAGTGCATCGGGAGGTGGTGGAACTGGTCGAGTATCTGCCCACGTTCGCTCGCGAGTTCTGCGGCAACGAGCGCATCGATCCGGAGGTGATACAGGTACAGGCGGGTGTGCCGCTGCGGGTGCAGTTCGATCGCAGCCACCTCAACCAGGTGATGTGGAACCTCTGCCGCAACGCGCTGCGGCACGGCAGCCAGTCGGCCGGCAGCATCTGCATCGTCGTACGCGCTGCAGTCGTCGGCGAGAAGGTCGAGGGCGTGTACGTCGATGTCCTCGACGACGGTCCGGGCATCGCCCCGGCGGTTCAGGCGCACCTGTTCGAGCCGTTCTTCACCACCGCCAGTTCCGGCACCGGCCTCGGTCTATACTTGGCGCGCGAGCTTGCCGATGCCAACGGGGCAACTCTGGAGCACGCGCCGGGGTCGGTGCCGACCCGGTTCACGCTGCAGTGCAGGAGCGCCTGAGCGCGGCGTGCGCGGGCGTCGCTTCCCTGGCGACCCGCCTCGCCCTGCCGCCGCCGACACATCCGACCGACCGACGCGTCGTCCCATGACCTTCCCATCCAAGCCGCGCGCCCTGATCGTCGATGACGAGGCCGACATCCGCGAACTGCTCAGCCTCACGCTGAACCGGATGGGGCTCGCGACCGATGCGGCGCAGAACGAGTTCGAAGCCAAGCGCCTGCTGCAGAAGCAGCACTACGACGTGTGTCTCACCGACATGCGCCTGCCCGACGGCGACGGTCTGGCCCTGCTCGAGTACACGGCGCGCTACTGGCCGAAGATGCCGGTGGCGGTGATCACTGCCTACGGCAGCGCGGAGAACGCGGTCGCAGCGCTCAAGGCCGGTGCGTTCGACTATCTGGCGAAGCCGCTGCAGGTGAACCAGCTGCGCGCACTGGTGAAGTCCGCCCTGAAGCTGTCGGAGGACGGCGCCGTCGGTGATCGCGGCCACCACAGCCCGCAGGCGCCTGCGGCAGGCGCGCACGGGCTGCTGGGCGACAGCGTGCCGATGTGCAAGACGCGCGCGATGATCGACAAGCTTGCCCGCAGCCAGGCGCCGATCCACGTCTCCGGCGAGTCCGGGTGCGGCAAGGAGCTGGCGGCGAAGCTGGTGCATCAGAAGAGCGTGCGCCACGAGCGGCCCTTCGTGCCGGTCAACTGCGGCGCGATTCCGGAAAACCTCGTCGAGAGCGAGTTCTTCGGCTACCGCAAGGGCGCGTTCACCGGGGCCGAGGACGAGCGCGGCGGCTTCTTTCAGGCGGCCGACGGCGGCACGCTGTTCCTGGACGAGGTGGCCGAGCTGCCGCTGCTGATGCAGGTCAAGCTGCTGCGGGCAATCCAGGAAAAGCGGGTACGCAAGGTCGGTGCAACGAAGGAAGAGCCAGTCGACGTACGCGTGATTTCGGCGACGCACAAGGACCTTGCCGAGGAGGTGAAGGCGGGGCGGTTTCGCCAGGACCTCTACTACCGTCTCAACGTGATCGAACTGAAGATGCCGGCGCTGCGCGACATGCCCGAGGACATCGGCCTGCTCGCGCAGGCCTACCTGGCGCGCCGGGTCGAGCCCGGCAGCAGGCCGGCCACGCTCTCGTCGGGGGCGCTGCGCGCGCTGGAGGACTACCCGTTCCCGGGCAACGTACGCGAGCTGGAGAACGTGCTCGAGCGCGCGCTCGCGCTCTCGGGCGACGGCGAGATCACGCGCGAGGACCTCCAGCTCAAGCCCGCGGCGATCGACACGCTCGATGCGCGTGCGCTGCCGCTGGAGGACTATCTGGCCACGATCGAGAAGCAGGCGATCGTCGAGGCGCTGGAGAAGACGCGCTACAACCGCACGGCGGCAGCGAAGATCCTCGGCATCTCGTTCCGGCAGCTGCGCTACCGGATGGAGCGGCTTGGCATCGAGTGATCGGGGCCGCCGTCGCCCCGGCGCGGCCGGGCTGCCGCTCGGCGTCGGTCCGCAGGGCAGGGTGCGCGGTGCGCGCCAGCTGCGATCGCCGAACTGCGATGCGCGGCCCGACGGCAGCGTGATCGACCTGCTGGTGATCCACAACATCAGCCTGCCGCCGCGCGTCTACGGCGGGGATGCGATCGCGGATCTGTTCCGTAACCGGCTCGACCTGTCGGCGCACCCGTTCTACGCGTCGCTCGCCGGACTGCGCGTGTCCGCGCACTTCCTGATCCGGCGCGACGGCGAGCTGGTGCAGTTCGTGGATTGCGGGAAGCGGGCGTGGCACGCCGGCGTGTCGCAGTTCCAGGGGCGCAGCCGCTGCAACGATTTCTCGATCGGCATCGAGCTCGAGGGCAGCGACTTCGACCCGTTCGAGGCTGCGCAGTACCGGCAGCTCGCGGCCCTCACCCTCGCCCTGCGCCGGCGCTATCCGCTGCCGCACGTGGTCGGGCACAGCGACATCGCGCCGGGGCGCAAGACCGACCCGGGCCCGTACTTCGACTGGGCCCGCTACCGGCGCCTGATCGGCGGCGCCGGGCCTGGCTGAGCCGGCGCGCGATGCGCGGGTTCTACAGCGATGTGTTCGTGCTGCCGCTGCCCGAGGGGCACCGTTTCCCGATGGGCAAGTACGCGCGGCTGCGCGAGCGTGTGCAGGCCGAGCTGCCGCAGATCGAACTCGAGCCTGCGCCGGCGGCGAGCGACCGGGAGATCCTGCGCGCGCACGACGCGCAGTGGCTGGCGCAGGTGAAGAGCGGCAGCGTGCCTGCACCGCGGCTGCGCGAGATCGGATTTCCGTGGTCGCCGCAGATGGTCGAGCGCTCGCGGCGCTCGAGTGGCGCGACGATCGCCGCGTGTCGCGCCGCGCTGGCTGACGGCACCGCGGCGAATCTCGCCGGCGGGACGCACCACGCCCAGCGCAGCCGTGGCGGCGGGTACTGCGTATTCAACGACGCAGCGATCGCCGCTCTGGCGATGCAGGCGCAGGGGTGCGCGAGGCGGGTGGTGATCATCGACTGCGACGTGCACCAGGGCGACGGCACTGCGCAGATCCTGGCCGGTGATCCGTCCGTGTTCACCCTGTCGCTGCACGGGCGGCACAACTACCCGTTCGTCAAGCAGGCGAGCGACCTCGACGTCGAGTTCGACGACGGCACCGGCGACGCCGCCTACCTGGCGGCGCTCGATGACGCGCTCGACCGCGCGCTGGCGGCGGCGCGAGCCGACCTCGCGATCTATCTGGCCGGTGCCGATCCCTACCGTGACGATCGCCTGGGCAGGCTCGCGCTCACCCGCGCCGGCCTCGCCGCGCGCGATCGCCTGGTATTCGGGCGCTGCGCGCAGGCCGGGCTCGCGGTCGCCGTGTGCATGGCCGGCGGCTACGCGCGCGAGATCGAGGATACGGTCGACATCCACCTGAGCACGCTGCGTATCGCCGCCGGCGGCTGAGC
>CANGUQ010000026.1 GCA_947456915.1 Betaproteobacteria bacterium | reverse complement strand
CTGGCCCCTTTTCTGCTTTTCCGCTTTTCCGTCTTTTCCGGGCCGCGCTACTTGCGCAGTGGGTGGGAAGGTCCGGCCGGTGCAGAACGTGGGCGACCGCGCCGGGCGATCGCGCTGCTGACCGGGATTCCATGGCGGATCGATTCCCGCAACCGCGTGATCGTGTCGCTGCTCAAGTCATCATCGAACAGCAGCGCATAGGCGCGTGCGCGGGCATCCTCACCGGGGCCGAGCGCCCGATAGCAGCTGTGCGGGGACAGCCATGGATTGTCCGTCCGCAACGCGTTGGCGCGATAGCTGCTCCACGCGTACTCGGCCGGGTGTCCGACCATGCCCGCGCGAACGGGATTCATCTCGATGTAGCGACTGCACGCGAGGAAGTAGCGATCGCTGTCGATCACGGACGCCCGATAGCGCCCCTCCCACAGCGGGCCGGTGCGACCGTGCAGATCGTTGAAGTAGCGCGCGTAGCGGCGACCCAGGGAAATGGTCAGCCGCGGGGCGCTGTCGGCGGCGCGAGGCGTGACGAGAAGATGAACGTGGTTGGTCATCAGCACGTACGCGTGGAGATCGCATCCGGCCTCCTGCAACGCCCTGCCCAGCGCGATCAGATACATCTGCCGATCGGCATCCGACCGGAAGCACTCGGCGCGATCGTGCCCGCGCTGCACGATGTGCAGCGGCAAGCCGGTGACGATGCGACGCGGAGCTCTGGGCATGTGACGATCCTACGAAGTCCTTGCGCGCGGCATCCTTCGCAGAACACACCTGTCCGTGTCGAAACCCGCGGCGCGAGCCGGCATCGGTACGCAGGAGCATCGAGCCGAAAAAGGGGCCAGGCCCCTTTTCCGCTTTTCCCGCGTTCGTTCACGTTGCCGACCTATCGGTCGTCCGACATCGAAAAAGGGGCCTGGCCCCTTTTTGGAAGGGGGCGGCGTTTGACGCTATATTCAACGTGCTTCTTGCACTTACAACGACTCCGGAGGATGCAACGATGATCCGCAAGCTGCGCACCAGGCGCGACGATCAACAGTGGATGCTCGACCTCGCGCTGAACATGCGCGGGCGGGTGCAGAACTTCGAGCGCGACGACATCGAGGTTCCGCCGGGTACGCGTGCGCGCAACTACCGGATGCTGCCGAAGGTCTGGCGCAAGGCGGCCGAGCGCCACGAGCGGCTTGCCCGCCGCGCGCAGGCGATGGGCGCGAATGCCACGGCGACCCATCACTACGATCATGCGATCGAGGCCTACCGGATGGCGCAGCATCCGATCTTCTTCGACAACCACCCGGTCAAGAAGCAGCTCTACCGCAAGCTCTCCGAGATGGTCGATCGCCGCTGCGAGACGGCCGAGTATCCGATCGAGCGCGTCGAGGTGCCGTTCGACGACGGCAAGACGATCTCGTGCCTGTATCACATGCTGCCGGGCAAGCCGCGCGCGCCGGTGGTGATCTACGTGCCGGGCATGGATCAGACCAAGGAGGTGTTTCCGAAGGCCGCGCACAACATCGCGCTGTCGCGCGGGTTCCACGTGATCGCCATCGACGGACCGGGCCAGGGCAACTCGAACCTGCAGAAGATCCGCGCCGTGGGCGACAACTACGAGCGGGCCGGCGCCGCGGTGATCAGCTGGCTGATGAAGCGCCCCGAAGTGGACAAGAAGAAGATCGCGATCTACGGCATCAGCATGGGCAGCTACTGGTGCCTGCGCCTGTCCAGCTATGACCATCGCGCAGCCGCGGTGGTGAGCTCGGTCGCCTGCTTCAATCCGAACAACACGATCTTCACCCAGAGCTCGCCGCGCTTCAAGCAGATGTTCATGTACATGGCCGGCTACGACAACGAGGAGAAGTTCGACGTCGAGGTCGCCCAGCCGATGACCGTGCGCGGCTATCTCGACAAGGTGACCTGCCCGACGCTGCTGGTCACTGGCGAATTCGATCCGCTGTGCCCGCTCGAGGAAGCCATCGAGGCGTACGGGGATCTGAAGGTGCCCAAGGAGATGTGGATCATGGAGAACCAGTACCATCCGCTCTGGGGGATCCCCAATCTGGGTGGCATGGATTGCCATGACTACGTCATGGACTGGCTGAAGGGCCTGTTCACCGGCAAGCGCGTGCCGAAGAAAGCTGGTCGCATCGCCTACGTCGAAGAGCACGGCGATGGACCGTGGTCGGCGTGCGAATGGGAGCCGCCGGTGAAGCCGGGACAGGCCTACTTCTGAGCGAGGCGGCCCGGGCCGCCCGATCGCGGCGCGTCCCGGGCTCGACTGCAGTGGCAGCCGGACGTGTCTCGGCGCCATGAAGCCGACCGTCAGCTTTGTAACAGGGGCCAGGCCCCTTTTTCAAAAAAAGGGGCCAGGCCCCTTTTCAGGGGTGCTTGTTCGCGAGGGTGGTGCGGGAGTGCCTGCGGGGCAGTCCGCTTGGAGGAGATGACAGATGAAGATCGGGTTCGCCGGGCTCGGCGCGATGGGGCAGTGCATCGTGCCGCGGCTGATTGCCGCCGGCCATGAGGTGACCGGCTGGAACCGCAATGCGGACAAGGCGGCGCCGCTGCTGGCCCTTGGAATGAAGTGGGCGCATTCGCCGCGAGCGCTGGCTGCAGGCAGTGATGTCGTGTTCTCGATCCTCACTGACGCGGCTGCGGTTCGCGCAGTGGCGCTGGGGCCGGACGGCATCCTCGCGGGACTGCGCGAGGATGCGGTCTATCTCGACATGAGCACGATCACGCCGGAGTCGAGCCGCGCGGTGTCCTCCGAGTTCGCGAAGGCGAAGCGGGTGATGCTCGATGCGCCGATCTCCGGCAGTCCGGTCACCGTCAACCAGGGCAAGGCTTCGCTGATGGTGGCGGGCGATCGCGCAGCGTTCGATCGCGTGCTGCCGGTGCTGCTCGCGATCGGGCCGAAAGCCACCTACATCGGCGAGAGCGGGCTTGCGGTACAGTTGAAGCTCGCGATCAATCTTGTCCTGATGGTGGAGGTGATCGCCTTCGGCGAAGGCGTGGCGCTCGCCGAGAAGGGCGGGGTCGACCGCAGGATCGCCGTCGAGGCGATGCTCTCGAGCGTGGTCGCCTCGCCTGTGCTCGGCTACCGCGGTCCGTTCATTCTCGAGGGCAACATGCCGGCCGTGCCCCTGGCCGACGTCACGCTGCAGCAGAAGGACATGACGATGGTGCTCGAGCTCGCGCGCAAGCTCGGCCAGCCGGCGCCGCTCGCGTCCGCGGCCAACGAGATGATGAACGCCTGCCGCGGCCTCGGCATCGACCACAACGACTTCGTGATCGCGCACGAAGCCTATCGACGACTCGGAGGAATGAGCCGATGAAGCCCGATCAGTTCAGCAGCCCGCTCCCGCCGTTCATGACCCGGCTCGCCGACGTGCCGAAGGTGACCGGACTCAAGGCCAAGGATGGCTGGGTCGACATGCAGGTGCAGTTCCTGATCAATCAGAAGAACTGCGGCAGCGACAAGCTGCTCGTGGGCTGGACCGTGCTGCCGCCCGGCGCACAGCACGACCAGCACCGTCACTTCAACTGCGACGAGTTCTGGATCGTGGTGAAGGGACGCGGGGTGATGTACATGGAGGACGGCAGCGAGCGCGAGTCGTGCGAGGGCGACGTGGTGTTCACTCCGCGCGGCCACTGGCACGGCTTCAGGAACAACTCGACCGAAGACGTGGTGCTGGTCTGGGGCTGGAGCGGCGCGGGTTCGCTGGAGGCCGCCGGCTATGAATCGATAGAGGGTGGCCGCACGTACTGAGGTCCGGGCTCGCGTCGCCCGGTACGGTATGCGCGAGCCGCTGCCGGCCGCGGCACCCCGGGGCACTGGAATCGTTCGGGCGCAGTTCGCAGCAGGAGAACGTCGATGCGCATCGGTTGGCAGGACGAGCGGATCGCGCGCGGCATGGCGACGCAGATGGCGGCGCTCGGCGCGGCGGAGGCGAAGGGTCAGCAGGTGATCGGCTGGAAGGTCGGCTTCGGCGCGCCGGCGGCAATGGAGAAACTCCGGCTGCAGGCGCCGGTGGTCGGCTATCTGCTCGGGCCGGCCCGACTGGAATCGGGTACCTGCCTCCCTGTGGCAGGCTGGGTCAAGCCGGTGATCGAGCCAGAGGTGGCAGTGGTGATCGGCCGCGACCTGAGCGGCGACGAGGACCGAGCTACCGTACGCGCTGCGATAGAGGCACTGGCCCCCGCGCTCGAACTCGCGGATCTGGAATTCGCCCCCGACGATGTCGAGCGTATCGTTGCGGCGGACATCTATCAGCGACACGTGATCATCGGGTCGCCGTTCGCGCTCGCCGCCGCCTCACCGGGCGACGCGCTGATGCCCGGGCTGACGGCGCAGGTCTGGCGAAACGAGGAGCCGCTCGCCGTGCCCTCACCGCTGCATGCCTTGACCGGCGACCCGGTCGATGTGGTTGCACACGTGGCGGCAACGCTCGCCCGCAACGGGCGCTGTCTTCGCGCTGGCGAGATCGTCATCACGGGCTCGATCGTGCCTCCGGTATTCGGTTGCGCCGGCGAGTCGGTACGCTATTCGCTCGAGGGCGTTGGCGAGGTGTCGGTGGCGCTGGGCTGAGCCCGGCACGCACGCCCCGGGCGGGTCCCGGAACAGGTCGACGCGTGTTTCGGTACTTCGCATTCCTGCCAGATCGGTTCAACGCGTCCCTCGGCGCATCACAGTCTCACCAGAGCAGATCGATGCGCGAATCGGCGCGTCGCGGTCCAGCCAGAGCAGTTCGACGCGTCCCTCGGCGCGTCACAGTCCAGCCAGGGCAGATCGATGCGCGAATCGGCGTGTCGCGGTCCAGCCAGAGGAGTTCGACGCGTCCCTCGGCGCGTCACAGTCCAACCAGGGCAGATCGATGCGCGAATGGCGTGTCGCTGTCCAGCCAGAGCAGTTCGACGCGTCCCTCGGCGCGTCACAGTCCAGCCAGGGCAGATCGATGCGCGAATGGCGCGTCACATTCCCAGAGCCGGGTCGACCGGCCGTGATCGACTGATAACCGGAGGAACGATGAAGTCACTTGCCATGTCGGGCGCCGCCGCTGCGATCGCAGCTACCGTTGTCCTCTCACCTTCGATCGCGCTCGCGCAGGCGGCCGAGAAGTTCCCGACCCGTCCGATACGCGTGCTGATTCCGGTCTCCGCGGGCAGCCAGACCGACATCGTTGCCCGGCTGATCGGGCAGAGGATCACCGAGAACTGGGGCCAGCAGGTGCTGGTCGACAATCGGCCGGGTGCGGGTGGCACGGTCGCCGGCGGCATGCTGGTGAGTGCGCAGCCCGACGGGCACACGCTGATGCTCAATTCCATCTCGCACGCGGTCAACGCGTCGCTGTACACGAAACTGCCGTTCGACACGTTGCGCGACTTCGCCGGCGTGGCGCAGGTGGGCAGTGCGCCCAACGTGCTGGTGGTCGCACCCGATCTGGGGGTGAAGACCGTGCGCGACCTGATCGCGCTCGCCAAGGCAAAGCCAGGGACACTGAATTTCGCATCGGCGGGCATCGGTACCGGTACGCATCTCAATGGCGAGCAGTTCCGTCTGGCGGCGGGTGTGGATCTCATGCACGTGCCGTTCAAGGGCACGCCCGAGGCGCTGAACGATGTCGCCTCGAGCAGGGTGCAGATGTTCTTCGCGCCGCTGTCGCCGGTGCTGCCGTTCGTGCGCGATCGCCGTGTGGTGGCGCTGGCAGTGACCACCGCGAAGCGCGCGCCGGCCCTGCCCGATCTGCCGACGGTGGCAGAGGCTGCGTTGCCTGGATTCGAATTCGACCTGTGGCTGGGGATCCTCGCCCCGGCAAGGACTCCCCGGCCGGTCGTCAATGCACTGAGCGCCGAGATTCGCCGAGTGCTGGAGTTGCCGGACACACGCGAGCGGATGTCCGTGCAGGGCATCGAGCCGCGCTACAGTACCCCGGAAGAGTTCGACCGCTTCATCCGCAGCGAGGTCGCTCGCATCGCAAAGATCGTCAAGGCGTCGGGCGCGCGGGCGGACTGAGCTGCGGACGGGCGACGCGCGCGGCGAACCTGCCCGGCAGCATCCCGGCGCCGCGTGCACGCTCTGCCGCCATCGCCCGCGACGCGGCCGATCCAGGGCCCGCGTCTGCAACAGGGCTGCTGACAGCAGCCAAAGCGGGCAGGCCAAAAGGGGCCAGGCCCCAATTTGTAACAGGGGCCTGGCCCCTTTTTCGGATGCTTCGCTGGTAAAGGGGCCTGGCCCCTTTTTGTTTGTTGCTTTTTTGGGGCTTCGCTGGTGCGGGGTTACCAGCCTGCCGCCGCTCCGTCACTGCGCGGGTCGCTCGCCCCTTCGAGTACGCCGCCTGCGTGCCGCACCAGCGCGCCGGCGTGTCCCATCGTCTCGTCCCACGCGCCGTATACCTCGACCTGGTGGCCGCGTGCGCGCAGCGCGTCGATCAGTGCCGGTTCGAAGCGCGACTCGACCTTCAGCGACTGCGTGGCCTGGCCCCACGTGCGTCCCAGCAGCCAGCGCGGAGCGCTGACCGATTGCTGCAGGTCCTGCCCGTACACGACGTGGCGGGTGAACACCGCGGCCTGCGTCTGGGGTTGTCCTTCTCCGCCCATCGTGCCGTAGACCATCGTGCGTCCGTCGGCGAGCAGCGCGAGCGCCGGATTCAGTGTGTGGAACGGCTTGCGTCCGGGCTCGAGCGTGTTGAGCACTCGCGGGTCGAGCGAGAACGACGCGCCGCGGTTCTGCCAGTTGATGCCGGTACCGGGCAGGACGATGCCGCTGCCGAACTCGTGATAGATGCTCTGGATGAAGCTCACTGCACGACCCTGTGCGTCGATCACGCCCATCCAGACGGTGTCCGCCGGCGGCTGCGGTGCGGGCCAGGGCAGCGCGCGAGAGAGATCGATGCGTGCGGCGCGCCGGTCCATCTCGGCGGCGGTGAGCAGCGACTGCGGTTCCACCGTCATGTACTTCGGATCGGTGACGTAGCGATCGCGCATGAAGAACGCCTGCTTGGTCGCCTCGACCATCCGGTGCACGTAGTCGGCGCTGTCTGCCGGCACGCTCGGCAGCGCGAGCCGGTCGGCGATGCCGAGGATCGCCAGCGACACCATCCCCTGCGTCGGCGGCGCCATGTTGTAGAGCGTGCCGCGCGAGTGGGCGAGACTCACCGGCGGGCGCTCGGTTGCACGATACGCGGCGAGGTCGGCCGCGCTCACCGGACTGCCGAGCGCGGCAAGATCGTCCGCGATGCTGGCGGCGAGTTCGCCGCGATAGAAGTCCTCGGTGCCGGCGGCCGCGATGCGCTCGAGGGTCGCGGCGAGCGGCGCCTGCACCAGCAGCGCGCCGGGCTCGGGCACTTCGCCCTGGTGCAGGAAGCGTGCGGCGAAGCCGGGCTGATCGCGCACCTCGCCGAGCTTCGCGCGCGTGGTCTGCGTGTAGCTGTGGGTGACCGCGTGACCGTGCCGCGCGTAGTGGATCGCGTCGGCGAGAAGCCGGGACAGCGGCAGCCTCCCTCCGCAGCGCTGCGTGGACAGTTGCTGCGCGAGGCCCCAGCCGGCGATGGTGCCGGCGACCGTGTTGGCGGCGATCGCGCCGCGAAACGGAATCTCGCTCACTCCACGTCCCGCGTACCAGTCGCGACTCGCCGCCATTGCCGCCGGACCGCAGGCGTCGATCGTGGTCACCGGGCTGCCCGGCTCGTGCACCAGCCAGAAGCTGTCGCCGCCGATGCCGTTCATGTGCGGGTAGACGACCGAGATCGTCGCTGCAGCGGCGATCATCGCCTCCAGCGCGTTGCCGCCTTCGCGCAGCACGGCAAGTGCACTGCCACTGGCCAGCGCGTGGGGAGCGGTGGCGATGCCGCGGGTGGCGCGGGTGGTCTGGATGGCCACGACGAGAACTCCGGCAGATATCGGACAAGCGAGCTTACCGGAAACGTTCGCGGACACCGGTCACCGGCGCCGATTCGTGCACAATGCTGCGCGCGTGATCGTGTTTCTTTCCGGGGAGTACTGGAAGCAGTGGACCTGTGGCTGCGTAATGGCCGGCTGGCCGGCGATGATGAGTCCACGCTAGTCGATCTGGCGATCGAGGGCGGGAAGATCGTGACGATTGCGCCCGCGTCCGGTGCGGGAACTGCTCCTGGCAACCGCGCCGCTGTCCAGATGCGCGCAGCGGCCGGCACCGCCTCGGCCCCGCTGCAGGCCGCTGCGCCGATCGTCCCGGCAGCGCAGGCGTCGTGGCCGCGCATCGGCGCTGCTGTCCAGCCGCCCGCTGAGATCGATCTGGCCGGGCGACTGATCAGCGCACCGCTGGTGGAAACGCACATCCACCTGGACAAGAGCTGCATTCTCGAGCGCTGCCGCGCCGAGGAAGGCACCCTCGCCGAGGCGATCAGCGAGGTCACCCGCGCGAAGCGGGACTTCGACGACGCCGACATCTACGCCCGCGCTCAGCGCACGCTCGAGCGGTGCGTCGCGCAGGGGACGGGCGTGATGCGCACTCATGTCGAGATCGACCCGGGCATCGGCCTGACCGGCTTTCACGCCGTGCAGCGGCTCGCGCGCGACTGGCAGTGGGCGATCGATGTCGAGCTGTGCGTGTTTCCGCAGGAGGGCATGCTGAACAACCCTGGCACCGAAGCGCTGCTCGTGCAGGCACTGCGCGAAGGCGCACAGGTGCTCGGCGCCTGCCCTTACACCGACAGCGATCCGGCCGGTCAGATCGAGCGCATCTTCGAGCTCGCTCGCGAGCACGACGTGGACATCGACATGCATCTGGATTTCGGCGACACGCCCGAGCAGATGTGGATCGAGCACGTGGCGCAGGCCACCCGGCGCTTCCGCTGGGGCGGGCGCGTGGCAGTGGGTCACGTGACGCGGCTGTCCACGCTGGCGCCAGACAGGTTTGCCGCGATCGGCCGCCAGCTCGCCGATGCCGGGGTGGCGGTGACGGTTCTGCCGTCGACCGATCTGTATCTGATGGGCCGCGGTCGCACGCACGATGTGATCCGTGCGGTCACGCCCGCGCACCGGTTGCTTGCGCAGGGCGTGAACTGCTCGATCTCGACCAACAACGTGCTCAACCCGTTCACGCCGTTCGGCGACTGCTCGCTCACGCGCATGGCCAATCTCTACGCCAACGTGTCCCAGGTCGGCCGTCGTGAGGAGGTGCGGGCGTGTTTCGACATGGTGACGCGACGCTCGGCGCAGTTGTTGCGAAGGACGCAGTACACCCCTGGCGTGGGAGGGTCAGCCGATCTGGTGGTGCTCGACTGCGTGTCGAGCGAAGCCGCGGTGGCGGAAGTCGCGTCGCCATTGTTCGGACTCAAGGCCGGGCGAGTTACCTTCTCACGTCCACCGGCCATGCTCAACCGCCCCTGAACGAAAGTGCGCCGGTGCAATGTCGACAGGCCGCGAGCGCAGCGACGTGGCGGGGTCCGGCCCGATCTGCAGCCTGTTCAATCGGAGCCTGCCCCCATCAGTGCCCCGATGCGCAAAGGGACCAACCCTAAAAAGGGGCCAGGCCCCTTTTTCGCTCCATCTCGCCAGAAGCTTCAAAAAGGGGCCAGGCCCCTTTTTCAGTCGAGATTTCGATAAGGGGCCTGGCCCCTTTGTCCTGCCTTTTTCCTGGTCGGTTTTCTATCCCGCGCTGCCATGCATGACAGGGGCCCGGCTCCGGTGAACTGCTGGCCGCCGTCAGTTTCTGGCTTGCCTCATCATCTGATCGCCTCACTGTCGAACGTTTGTCCTCCCGGAGCTGCCCGATGCCCTCGATCCTCGACCGCGACACCCTGAATGCCTTCGTGCGCGAGACGCACGCCGAGTTGCCCGGCGCTGCGTCCGGACCGCTCGCGGGGCTGACCTTTGGCGCGAAGGACATCTACTCGATCGCCGGTCACAAGGTCACCTTCGGTAATCCGCAATGGCTCGCGACGCACGAGCCCGCCGCACGCACTGCGCGCGCTGTGCAGCAACTGGTCGATGCCGGCGCGACGCTGGTCGGCAAGACGCAGACGGCCGAGCTCACCTACAGCCTGAACGGCGAGAACGTTCACTACGGCACTCCAGTCAATCCGAACGCGCCGGGACGCGACTGCGGTGGCTCGTCGAGCGGCTCTGCCTCGGCGACCGCCGGCGGCTTGGTCGATTTCGCGCTGGGCAGCGATACCGGTGGCTCGGTACGCCTGCCCGCGAGTTTCTGCGGCGTGTACGGCATCCGGCCTTCGCACGGCCGCGTGTCGCTGGAGGGCGCCTGTCCGCTTGGCCCGTCGTTCGACGTCGCCGGCTGGTTTGCGCGCGATGCGGCGACACTCGCTCGCGTGGGCCGTGTGCTGCTGGGCGATACCGCGCCTGCGCCGCAGGCTGGCCGCGTGCTGCTCGCGACAGATGCGTTCGAGCGTGCCGGGGCGGAGGTCGGCGAGGCGCTGCGTCCGGCACTGGCCAAGGTGGAGACGCTGCTCGGCCGTGCCGAGCCGGTGAGGGTCGCCGCCGAGGGGCTGCCCGAGTGGGGCATGAACGTGTTTCGCGTGATCCAGGCACACGAGGCGTGGCAGTCGCTTGGTGCCTGGCTGACGCAGGTGAAGCCTGTGCTCGGTCCGGGGATCAAGGAGCGCTTCGAGTGGGCGTCCACCGTCGATCGCAGCATGCTGCTCGCGGCGGCCTCGAAGCGCGAGGAGATCGCGCGTCGGATGGATCGCCTGCTCGCCGACAACGCCGTCCTCGTGCTGCCGACCTGCCCCGGCATTGCGCCGAAGATCGGTGCCCCTGCCGCCGAGGTCGACGACTTTCGCGCGCGTGCGCTCGGGATCCTGTGCATTGCCGGGCTTGCAAAGCTGCCGCAGGTCAGTCTGCCGCTTGCTTCGATCGACGGCTGTCCGCTCGGGTTGTCCCTGATTGCAGCGCGGGGCAACGACACACTGCTGCTCGACGTCGCGCAACAACTCGCCTGACCGGCGCGCACCGCGGCGGGCGTATGCCGCTGCCGCCCGCAACCCGCCCCGAAAAAGGGGCCTGGCCCCTTTTCTCCCTCAAAAAGGGGCCTGGCCCCTTTTTCGCGTCGGATCTGGAAAAGGGGCCTGGCCCCTTTTTTCGGGCCCCTTTTAGGGGTCAGCGGCAGGGGCGCTGGGGTTCGCCGCGGGCGACGGGCTGGGGGTGACGGTCGCTGAGTGTCTCCAGGAACGCGACCAGATCCGCGATCTCGCGCTCGGTGAGGTTCAGCGTGCGCAGCACGCTTTCGCTCGGGCGGGCGGGCATCTCCTCGCCGGGGTCGGCGTGCGCGTGGGGGGCGGCCAGGTGCAGCTTGACCGCATCGATCGTCGAGTAGTGGCGCACCACGTCGGTCAGCGTCGCGAGCGAGCCGTCGTGCATGTACGGTGCGGTACGCGCGACGTTGCGCAGCGACGGCACGCGAAACTGGCCGTAGTTCTCGCTGGTGAGCGCGACATGCTGCGTGCTCTGTGCGGTGCTGCGCTTCGCGTCGTCGTTGAAGCGGCCGAGCAGCGAGAAGCGGCTCGACTGCAGCGCCTTGATGCCGTCGTGCCGGCCCCAGTCGATGCGACCGTCGGGGCGGCGCACCGGGATGCCGACCTTGTCGAATTCATGATTGGTGAACTGCGCGCCGAGGTGGCACACGTTGCACTGCGCACGCCCGACGAACAGCTGCAGTCCGCGCAGTGCTGCGGCGGGGTAGCGCGCCTGCGCCTGCCGGTCGCCGCGCGCGAGCGCGTCGCGATAGTCGTCGAACGCGCTGCGGCCGCTGACCAGCGTGGCCTGGAACGCAGCCAGGGCCTTGCCCACGTCGACGAACAGGCGGGTGTCGTCGACGCCCGAGGGATCGACGCCGAACACCTGCCGGTAGCCGCAGGAAAGGTCGCGTTCGCTGCGCAGCCGCTCGACCACGTGGCGCTCCGCACTGCCCATCTCGCGTGGATCCACGAGCGGGCGCAGGCTCGCCGCCCACAGGCTGTCGGTCGCACCGGCCCAGCCGAACCAGCGGTTGAAGCGGGCGTCGACGACCGACACCGTGTTGCGGTCGGTGACGGCAAGGCCGGTCGCTACCGGGCGCCGATCGGTGAACGCGAACTCGGGAATGTGGCAGCTCGAGCAGGCGATGGTGCCGGTGACCGACAGCCGCGTGTCGAAGAACAGCTGGCGGCCGAACTGCGCGGCGGTGGTCGAGCCGGCGACGCGGTTGCTCGGGTCGCGCATCGCGCGCTGCGGCCACGGACCATGGCCGAGGATGGCTGCGCGCTCGTCGGCGCCGAGCACGGGACGCCCTGTTGCGCGCTCGTCAGCGCCGAGCACGGGACGCCCTGTTGCGCGCTCGTCAGCGCCGAGTACGGGACGCCCTGTTGCGCGCTCATCGGCGCCAAGTACGGGACGCCCGGTTGCGTGTGCGGCGGCGGTGAGGGCCATTGCGAGAACGGCCGCGATCACCACGCGCACACCCATCAGCGCACCGTCACGGCCTGCGTCGCGCGCTCCGGCTTGTCCGCGGTACGCAGCTCGAACACCATCTCCCACTGACCGCCCATGTGGAACAGCAGCCCTTCCGCGCGATAGCGGTTGTCGGCGGTGGCTTTCACGCTCGGCTTGTAGTTCATGCCGTGGCCGTGCGCCGGCATTCGTGCATCGATGGCGATGCCGCTGATCGCCGGCGCTGCAGGCGCCCCCGATCTCGGGCACACCACGATGTCGACGGCGAAGTGACGCCCGACCGGAATCTTCTGCGGATCTGCGCGCCAGAACACCACGTGGCGCGCGGATTCGGCACGTTGTGCGCCGGCAAGCTCGGCACCGCAGGCACCCCCCGCCGTACCGGTCTGCGCGAAGGCCGGCCCGCCGCCGAGGACGCTGGCGAGCAGCAGCACGATCGAGGCGGCGCGGCTGGACGCCGCGCCCGCGGGCGCGGCCATCGCTACTTGCCTTCGATGATCAGCACGTCGTGCCGGTCGGTGCTCGCCACCAGCCCGGGTGCGTTGGTGCCCGACTGCACCTGACCGCTCACCACGTGCAGCCGGTTGCCGATGAAGTCCGCCGCCAGCCCGTGCCGCGGCAGCGGCATCGGCGGCAGCCGCGTCCAGCTGTTGGTCTTCGGTTCGTAGGCATCGACCGCAGCGAAGGCGCCCCAGTAGTCGCGGGTGCGCGTCTCGCCGCCCACCACGTAGATGCGTCCGCCGTGCACGCCCCACGCCACGGCGCTGCGCGCGTTGGGCATCGGGGTGAGCAGCCGGCCCCACTGGTCGGTCGCCGGATCGTATTCCTCGACGATGTCGGTATTGGTGGCAGTGGTGATGAACACGGATCCGATGCGTCCGCCGATCACGTAGATGCGGCCATCGACTGCGGCGGCCGCGCCGTGGTTGCGCGGCGTGGGCATGTCGGCGCGCGCCGACCAGGCGTTCTTCGCCGGATCGAACACTTCGTGCGTGCCCAGCGCGCGGTGCGGCCGCGCCGGGTGCAGCGCAGTCTCCTTCGAGCCCGGATGCAGACCGGCACCGCCGATCAGGTGGATGCGGTTGTCGACCACCACCGCGTTGTGCGCGCCTCGCGCCACCGGCGCCGGCGCGAGCTGCCGCCAGTTGTCGGCGACCGGGTCGTACTCCCACGTCGTGTTCACCGGCTGCCACGCCGCCGGACCCTTCTCCGGCAGCACGAAGCCGCCGAACACGTAGATGCGTCCGTTCATCGTCGCCAGCGCCACGTGGTGCATGAACACCGGCATGTCGCGCTTGCGCGTCCAGCGGTCGGCGGCCGGGTCATACTCGAACACCATGCCCATCGGCTTCCAGCCCGGCGCGAGACCGCCGAACACGTACAGCTTGCCGTTGGCGGCGATGCCGTACACCTCCTCCGCGCTCACCGGGATCGGCGCGGCGGTCGCCCACTTCTGGGCCTGCGCCGGCATCGCCGTCAGCGCCGTGGTGAGTGCTGCCGCGGCCAGGGTGATCGTCAGCATCAGGGCGGCACCGAGGGTGCGCGCTCCGCGGATAAACGCGTGCATGGAATTTCCTCCGTCAGGGAACTCGGCGTGTCGGGTCGAGTGCCGCAGTCGCCTGCCGGTCTCGCGCGGCGTCCGCCCATGGTCAGCCGGCGGGTATCGGCCCGCCCGGCGGCACGGCAGCGCAACGCGAGCCGTCGGTCATCGTGCAATCCTGCGATCATTCGCCCGCTCTGCTGTCATGGTACAGCCAACCTGCCGCGCCGGCACCCGGTGCGCTTTCTCGGTGCCGCAATGCTCGTCTATCTGCACGGTTTCAACAGCTCTCCCCGATCGATCAAGGCGCGCCTGCTGGAGGCCCGCATGGACGAACTCGATGCGCTCGACGAGTTCGTCTGCCCGGCGCTGCCGCACGGTCCGGCCGAGGCGATCGCCAGCGTCGAGGTGCTGCTGCCCGATGACGCCTCGGCGGTGACCTTCGTCGGCAGTTCGCTCGGGGGCTTCTACGCGACGTGGCTCGCCGAGCGGCACGGCGCGCGTGCGGTACTGATCAACCCGGCCGTGCAGCCGCATCGCCTGCTCGCGCCGCATCTGGGCGAGCAGGAGAACCTGTACACGAAGGAGCGCTGGATGCTGACCGCGCAGCACCTCGCGCAACTCGCCGCGCTCGAGGTCGAGCCGGTGACGCGGCCGCAGCGCTACCTGCTGATGGTGGAGACCGGCGACGAGGTGCTCGACTGGCGGCAGGCAGTGGCGAAGTACACTGGGGCGCAGCAGATCATCGTCGAAGGCGGCGACCACGGCTTCGCGAGCTTCACCGATCATCTGGACGCGATACTGCGCTTTGCCGGTCTGCTCGCGCCGCCCGCGCCGGGGCCGCGATGAACGTCTTCTACGAGGAAGAGGGCGAACTGCGCGCGGGCAGCGTGCTCGCCGACAACACCACCTCGCTGCAGGTGGAGGCCCCGCACGGCAAGCGATCGAAGGTCAAGGCGGCGAACGTGCTGCTGCGCTTCGAGCAGCCCACGGCGAAGGCGCTGCTCGAGCAGGCGCGCTCGCTCGCCGCCGGCGTGGACATCGACTTTCTCTGGGAGGCGCTGCCGGCCGAGGAGTGCTCGTTCGATGCGGCAGCCGGCGAGTATTTCGGCGCGAACCCGGGCGCCGTGCAGCGTGCGGCGATGCTGTGCGTGCTGCACGACAACCCGATGTACTTCTACAAGCGGGGCAAGGGGCAGTATCGCCGTGCGCCTGCGGAGTCGCTGAAGGCGGCGCTCGCCGGGCTGGAGCGCCGGCAGCGCGAAGCCGAACAGCGGCAGGCGTGGACGCAGGCGCTCGCCGCAGGCGAGCTGCCCGAGCCGCTGCGCCCGCTGGTGCCGTCGCTGCTCTACGCGCCGGACAAGCAGTCGCTCGCGTTCAAGGCGCTCGAGGCCGCGGTGGCGGCAAGCGGGCTGTCCGCACCGCGCCTGCTCGAGCGCTGCGGCGCGCTGCGCTCGGCACACGACTATCACTACGGGCGTTTCCTGTTCGAGTACTTCCGCGCCGGCACCGGTTTCGCGTTCGATGCGCAGGCGCAGGCGGCCTGCGGCGAGCCGCTGCTCGACACGGCAACGCTGCCGCTCGCGCCAGCGCCGGCGTTCTCGATCGACGACAGCGCCACCACCGAGATCGACGACGCCCTGTCGGTGCAGCCGATCGCCGGCGGCTGGCGCATCGGCGTGCACATCGCCGCGCCCGCGCTCGGCATCGCGCCCGGCTCGCAGGTCGACGAGGCTGCGCTGTCGCGGCTGTCCACCGCCTACTTCCCCGGCTGCAAGATCACGATGCTGCCCGAGGCGGTGATCGAGCGGTTCACGCTCGCCGCCGGCCGGCGCGTACCGGCGCTGTCGCTGTATGCCGATGTCGACAGCGACTTCTCGCTGCGTTGCACGCGCTCGGCCATCGAGCAGGTGGAGATCGCCGACAACCTGCGGCTGGACGAGCTGGAGCCGTGCTTCAGCGAGGAGGCGCTCGCGCGCGCCGCCAGCGCCGCCGAGCCGCAGCTCGCGCATCGGCGCGGACGCGAGCTGTGGACGCTGTGGGGGTTCGCGCAGCGGCTGCAGGCGCAG
>CANGUQ010000025.1 GCA_947456915.1 Betaproteobacteria bacterium | reverse complement strand
GCACGCGTCCGGCCGTCCGGCGCGGGCGAGACGGCGGCTGCCCCGGGCGAGGCGGCGCGCCGCGCGGCAGCCTCGCGTACGCCGTCTCGCCGCAGCAGCCGCAGGGGACGCACAACGCAGTTCGCTATACTGCCCGCCGCGGGAGGAGATCGGAATGAACGACACGAGCGCACCGACGATCGTGCAGCAGCTGAGTCGCTACGTCAGCGCGCTGCGCTACGAGGATCTGCCGCAGGACGTGGTGCGGCAGGCGAAGCGGCTGATCGTGGACACGGTCGGCTGTGCGCTGGGCGGCTTCCACTCCGAACCTGCACGGATCGCGCGCGACATCGCCGCTACGGTGAGCAGTGCGCAGCCGGCGCGCCTGCTGGTCAGTGGCGAAGCCACCAGCCCCGATCTGGCCGCGTTCGCCAACGGCGTGGCGATCCGCTACCTCGACTTCAATGACGGCTACACCAGTACCGGCGAGTCCGGACACCCCAGCGACAGCTTCGCCGCCGTCCTCGCCGCTGGAGAACTGCATCGCGCCAGCGGCCGGGACGCGATCCTCGCCACGGTCATCGCCTACGAGGTGTTCTGCCGGGTCTGCGATGCGCGCGACCTGAAGCCGCTGGGCTTCGATCACACCACCGTCGGCGGGCTCGCGAGCGCCGCGGCGGCGGCGAGGCTGTTCAGACTGGAGCCGGCGCGTATCGAGCAGGCGCTCAACCTGCACGTCGCGGCGAATGTCGCGCTGTATCAGACGCGCATCGGCAACGTGTCGATGTGGAAGGGCTGCGCCTACGCGAATGCGAGCCGCAACGCGGTGTTCGCGACGATGCTCGCCGCTCGCGGCATGAGCGGTCCCTCGCCGGTGTACGAGGGCATCGGCGGCTACTTCAAGGCGGTCACGCGCGGAGCGTTCTCGCTGCCCGAGATGGGCGGCGCGCAGCACCCGTTCCGGATCATGGAGTGCAGCATCAAGCGTTTTCCGCTCGGCCAGTATTCGCAGACCGTGGCCGAAGCGGCACTGCAGCTGCGCGAGCGTATTGCCGACCCCGCACGGATCGAGTCGGTCCACGTCGCCACGGTGAGCACCGCGATCCGGCTGATGGCCGATGACCCGGACAAGTGGGAACCGCAGACGCGCGAGTCGGCCGATCACAGCATGCCGTACACGGTGGCCATCGCGCTGCTGCACGGCGAGATCGGCGAGGAGCACTTCGCCGATCGCTTTCTGTTCGATCCGGCGGTGCGTGCGCTCACGCGCAAGGTGACGGTGAGCGAGTCCGACGAAGCGAACCGGCGGATGCCGATCGCGATGCTGTGCGAGATGACGATACGACTGCGCGGCGGCGAAACCCTGCGCGCCGAAGTCGAGTACCACCGCGGGCACCACCGCAATCCGATGTCCGATGCCGAGGTCGAGCGGAAGTTTCGTCGCCTCTCGCAGCCGGTGCTTGCCACGCCGGGCTGTGACCGCCTGCTGGCGAGGTTGTGGACGCTGGACGAGGCCGCCGACCTCGGCGAAGTGATCCGGCTCACCTGTCCCGACGCGAGTAGAGGAGCGGCCTAGATGAGCGACTTGCCTGTGCCGCGACACACCGGCCCGCAACCTGCGGCGGAGTCGCGGCGATTGCGGCCAGCGCCGGTGGCGCGCTGCGCGCCGCTGGCCGCCAGCCTCCTGCTCGCAGGTCTCTGCGCGATCCCGCAGCACGTCGCCGCGCAGGGTACGCCCGGCGCCAGCGCCGGCTGGCCGTTGCGCCCGGTGCGTCTGGTCCTGCCCTTCCCCCCCGGCGGCGGCGCCGACACCGCCGCGCGCATCGTGGTGCCACGTCTGTCCGAGAGCACCGGCCAGCAGTGGGTCGTGGACAACCGCGGCGGGGCAGCCGGCAACATCGCTACCGAGATCGTCGGCAAGGCTGCCCCCGACGGTTACACGGTGCTGCTCGGGTTTGCCACCACGCTCACGGTGAACCCGACGCTGTATCCGAAGCTCGGCGTCGACGTGGCGCGTGACCTGCTGCCGGTGATCCGCTTCGCCTCTGCACAGTACGTGCTCGTGCTGCATCCGACGGTGAAGGCGACGACGCTGCAGGAGTTCATCGCACTCGCGCGCGCCAATCCCGGCAAGCTCAACTACGCCTCGGCCGGCGTGGGCAGTCCGCTGCATCTGGCTGCCGAGATGCTCAACTTCCGGGCCAAGGTGGAACTGGTGAACGTGCCCTACAAGGGAGGCGGACCGGCGACCGCCGCGCTGCTCGGCGGTGAAGTGCAACTGCTGTTCGGCAGCGTGCCGGCGACGCTGCCGCAGGTGCGCGTCGGCAAGCTGCGCGCACTCGCGGTCACCGGCCTGAAGCGGCTTGCGGTCGCGCCCGAACTGCCGACGATCGCCGAGTCGGGCTTTCCGGGCTTCGACGTCACTGCGTGGTACGGCATGCTGGTGCCTGCCGGAACGCCGAAGCCGATCGTCGCGCGCATCTTCGACGAGACGGCGAAGGCCGCGCGTGCGAGCGAATCGGTCGAGGCGCTGGGTCGCCAGGGGCTGGACGTCGAACTCAGCGCAAGTCCGGAGGCCTTCGCAACACAGATCCGCAGCGAGACCGCGGCGTGGGCGAAGGTGATCAAGGCGGCGAACATCCGGGCCGAGTAGACGGCCGCTCCCCGCACGCAGCGCGCAGTGAGCGGTCGCTGCGGCGGCAGACTTCCCGGCCGGGCCCGCTGCGGCCTGAGGCGCCCGATCTGCGCCGGCGGCCGGCGCCTCAGGCCGCGTACAGGCGGCGCAGCGCGCGCAGGTCGTCGAGCCGGTCGATCGTCCACAGCGCATCGAGCAGGCGACGGGCGCGCCGCTTGCCCAGCACCGGCTCGATCAGATCGAGCGCCTTGGCCTCCTCTTCGTGCCGCTGCAGCGGATTCTCGAAGCTGCCACGCGCAGCCATCGTCTGGTGGCGCAGCACCCGTCCGTCCTTCAGCCGGATCTCCATTACGCAGCGCCAGCGACGCTGCACGTCGGTGAGCTTCGGGTCACCGACCGTGCGCACCCGCGCGCGCATCGCGAGCACCTTGCGATCGGTCATCCGCTCGAAGCTGTGCGCCGAGGCGAAGGTGACGCCACCGTCGACCAGCATCAGCGACAGCAGGTGCTGGACCGAGATGTCCGGCATCTCGCGGTTGTTGACGATCTCGAGCTCCTTGTCCGGCATGCGCGCGACGAGCTCGACCACGTCATCGGCGCAGATCCCGTGCTCGGCGATCAGGTCGGAGAGAACCTGCAGCGGGCCCTGGATCGGCCCCCCCACGGGCCAGCGCTTGATGCTCGCACGCATCACCTCGAAGCGCGTGCCCAGTCCACGCGTGAGCTCGCGCCGCTCGCCCTGTGGAGCGAAGGTGAAGAAGAAGTCGCGCTCGCCGGAGAAGATGTCCTCGACCCCGGTGAAGCCGTTGGCCACCATCAGCGCGGCGGCGAGTCCGTTGTGCGCGGGCATACCGCCCATCGCATAGGCTTTCTCGATGTGTTCCGGATCACGGAACATCGTGTACATGCCGGCGGCCTGCTGGCCCATGTACGAGAGCATGTAGCGCACCTGCCGCGCGTCGAGCCGCAGCATCGCCGCCGCTGCGGCCGCCGCGCCGAACGCCTGCCCGAAGGCGCCGGCGTGATGGCCCGAGCGCAGGAACGGCATCGGCTTGACCGACAGCAGCACACGCGCGCAGATGTCGTAGCCGAGAATCATCGCGCGCAGGAACTGGCGACCGCTCGCGCGATCGCGCTCGCCGATCGCCAGCGCCGAGGGCACGACGCTGGTTCCCGGATGGGTGAGCGACGGCGGGTGCGTGTCGTCGGTCTCGTCGGCGTGGCCGAACATGCCGTTGGCCAGCGCCGCGTTGAGCACCGAAGTGACGATGCCGGTGCCGATCACGCCCGCCTGCGCATGCCCTCCGAGCGTGTTCACGTGTGCGATCGCCGCCGTGCCAGGCAGCAGCCGCGAGCCGGAGATCATCGCCGCTACCGTGTCGACGAGGTGCATCTTCGCACGCTCGACCGCCGCTGCCGGGGGCGCACGGCGCGCTGCGGCGGCGATGTACTCGCTCAGTTCGCGCATCAGGGGAGAGACGTGCTGCACGGCCTTGCTGGATTTGGGCATCGGAGTCGAAGTCGGGTTGCCGGAGCCGCGCAGTCTAGCCGAGGTAGCGCCGATGCTTCGGGCGATATGCTGGAGTGCCTGCACTGGCCGATGCGGGCGCAGCGCCGGCGAGCACTTCACGTCGCAGCCACCCGCCGGCCCGCGCAGCCTTTGCGCGCCGGGGCGATAATTGGCGACGGCAGGACCGGCGCAGATCGGCCGCAGCGGGGAGAAGGCAGGACATGAACGGTAGCGGCAGGCAGGCGTGGCGGCGGAGCGTTCGCGCCGGCGGGCAGGTGGCGCTGGTCACGCTCGCGGCAATCGGCATCGCCGGCACTGGATACGCGCAGGCGCCGGCCTCGGGCGCCGCCGCGCGCGACTGGCCGTCCCGGCCGCTGCGCATCGTCGTTCCGTTTCCACCGGGCTCGGGCGTGGACATCGTCACCCGCTTCGTCGCGCCGCGGCTGAGCGAGGCGCTCGCGCAGCCGGTCGTGCTCGACAATCGCGGCGGCGCGGGCGGCGTGGTCGGCGCCGAACTCGCAGCCAGGGCGCCTGCCGACGGTTACACCCTGCTGATGGGCACCGCCGGACTGCTCACCGTGGTGCCGTCGCTGTCGAAGGTCGGCTACAGCGTCGCGCGCGACTTCGCGCCGATCAGCATCGTCGCTTCGGTCCCGAGCGTGCTCGTCGTGCATCCCTCGCTGCCGGCAAACACGGTGCGTGAACTGGTGACGATCGCGCACAAGCGCCCTGGAGCGATCAACTACGCCTCCACCGGCAGCGGCACGCTGCCGCATCTGGCGGCCGAACTGCTGCGACTGCGCACGAAGATCGACATCGTGCACGTGCCCTACAAGGGCAGCGCACCGGCGATCACCGACCTGCTCGGCGGACAGATCGAGATGTTCTTCGCGAACATGCTCTCGGCGATGCCGCACGTGGCGAGCGGCCGGCTGCGGGCGCTGGCAGTGAGCAGCCCGCAGCGCTCGCCGGCGCTGCCAGCCGTGCCGACGATGATCGAATCGGGCTTTGCGGACTTCGAGGCGAGCACATGGTTCGGCCTTCTTTCGCCTGCCGGCACACCGGCGGAGATCGTGCAGCGCCTGCACGTCGAACTCGCGCGCGTGCTGGCCGGCCGGGAACTGCAGCACAAGCTCGCTGCCGAAGGTGCGCAGGTGGTGGGCAACACGCCCGCCGAGTTCGCCGCCTACCTGCGCAGCGAGACCGAGAAGTGGGCACGCGTGGTCAAGGCCGCGCGCATCCAGGCCGAATGAGCACCGCACCGGCGAGCGAGCGCCGATGGAGCGCGGGCGATCCGCGACGCTCGCTGCCCGCTCGCGACACCCGCGCACGACGGCCGGCGCCCGACACCCGCGCCTCGACGTACCCCCTTCGATGACGGGACCACGATGACCGACACCCCGCGCGAACTGCCCGCAGAAGTGACCCGTACGCTGGCTCGCTTCATCGTCGAGTGCACGCCACGGATGATTCCCCCGGCGCTCCATCACGAGGCGCAGCGCGCGCTGCTCAACTGGATGGGCTGCGCGATCGGCAGCGCGCACACGGCTACCGTCGACGCCGCCGTTCGTGCGCTCGCGCCCTGCTTCGGCGCACCGGTTGCGCCGCTGTACGGCCGTGGCGAACGCGCCGACATGCTGCACGCGGCGCTGATCAACGGCATCGGCTCGCACGTGCTGGATTACGACGACACGCACGCACGCGCCGTGCATCCGAGCGCCCCGGTGTGGCCGGCACTGCTCGCGCTGGCCAGCACGCGCGCCATCGACGGCGAGCGCCTGCTGCAGGCGTTCGTGCTCGGCGTGGAGGTCGAGTGCAGGGTCGGGCTGTCGGTGTTTCCCGAGCACTACGAGCTGGGCTGGCACATCACCGGCACCGCTGGCGTGTTCGGTGCCGCGGCAGCCGCCGGCAAGCTGCTCGGGCTCGATTCGCGTCGCATGGCCTGGGCGCTGGGTATCGCCGCGACGCAGTCGTCGGGGCTGCGCGAGATGTTCGGGTCGATGTGCAAGAGCTTTCATCCCGGACGCGCCGCGCACGGCGGGCTGATGGCGGCACTGCTGGCCGAGCAGGACTTCACCAGCTCCGAGCAGGCGATCGAGGCGCGCCGCGGTTTCGCGCACGTGATGTCCACGCGCTTCGATCCCGACGTGATCACGGTGGGACTGGGCGAGAGCTGGGAGCTCGCGCGCAACATGTACAAGCCCTTTGCCTGCGGTCTGGTGATCCACGGTGTGATCGACGGCTGCATCCAGCTCGCCACCGAGCACGACCTGCGCGCCGAAGCGGTCGCGGCGATCGACCTGCAGGTGTCGCCGATCGTGATGGAGCTCACCGCCAAGACCAGTCCCCGCAGCGGGCTGGAGGGCAAGTTCAGCGTCTATCACGCCGCAGCCGCGGCGCTGATTCATCGTGCCGGCGGCGAGGCCCAGTTCAGCGACGCCTGCGTGAACGATCCCGGGGTGCGCGCGCTGCGCGCCCGTGTCACGACGACCGTGGATCCGACGATCGGGCGCACCGGGGCGAAGGTGGCGATCCGCCTGCGCGACGGGCGCACGGTGAGCCGGCACATCGAGCACGCACTGGGTACGCTGCAGCGCCCGATGAGCGATGCCGATCTCGAGCACAAGTTCCGCGCGCTGGTGACGCCCCCGCTGGCCGAGGCGCATGCCGCGCGGATCATCGCTGCCTGCTGGTCGATCGCACAGGCGCAGGATGCCGGCAGGCATCTGGCCGCAGCCGTCGGCGGCTGAGCCGCCGACGTGGCGCATCGGCGCATCGCATCGAAGCAGACGGCACACCGCCGCATCGCAGGTGCGCGGCGCCCGATGCGGAGCGCGCGGACCGCCGTTGACAGCCCCCGCGATTTCGGGGAACGTGCAGGAAGCGGACGCAAGGAGCCGCAAGCGGAGGAGCATCGGCGATGGACGTGAAACCCACCCTGCGCGTGATCAGCGAGGCCGACTGTCCCGGCCGGCGCGGTGTCACCGACGGTCAGACCTACCAGCGCCTGATCGGTTGGCCCGAGATCCAGCAGACCGATCGCGTGCGCATCGGCCGCGCGACCTACAAGCCCGGCACCTGCGAGCAGCTGCACTGGCATCCGATCGAGGCCTGCTACTACGTGATCTCCGGTCACGCCACCGTGCGCAACGTGAACGGCGAGGCGTTCGAGGTCGGGCCCGGTTCGATGATCTACGCGCCCGCGGGCATCGCCGGTGCGCACGAGTGGGAAGTCAAGGAACACCTCGAACTGCTCGACATCCGCGCCACCAACGAGACCGACCGCAAGATCCAGTACACGGTGGACAAGGCCACGATGCGTTCGTACATCGATCTGGAGGATCTCGCCTACCGCGAGGCGATCAGCTTCAGGTCGCACTACTAGCCGGCGTGCGCGAACGCCTGCGGCGAGCGTCGCACCGCGCCGCTGAAGCGCCGGCGGCAGGGGGAAACCACATGTCCGTGCGGACAGTCACCGGAGCACTGCCGGCAGGCGCGCTCGCGGCGTGTCTCGCGCTCGCCGCGGGCGCGATCGGCACCGCGCTCGCGCAGAGCTACCCCAGCCGGCCGATCCGCATGATCTCGCCGTTCCCGCCCGGCGGTCCGACCGACATCGTCGGCCGACTCGTGTCGGCGCGGCTGGGCGAGCAGCTGGGTACCTCGATCGTCGTCGACTCGCGCCCCGGCGCGAGCGGCAACGTCGGACTGGAGCTCGCTTCCAGATCGCCGGCAGACGGCTACACGATCGTGCTGTCCTCGCCGGTGATCGCACTGAGTCCGCTGCTGTACACGAAGCTCAACTACGATCCGCACAAGGATCTGGCGCCGATCGCGCTGGTGGGGGCGGTGCGCAACGTTCTGGTCGTGCACCCGTCGGTGCCGGCGCGAACGCTGAAGGATCTCGTCGCACTCGCGCGGCGCACTCCGGGCAGGCTCAACTACGGCTCCGGCGGCGTCGGCACCACCACCCATCTCGCACCCGAACTGCTGAAGAGCCTGGAGAAGCTCGACATCGTGCACGTCCCGTACAAGGGTTCGGGCGTTGCCCTGACCGCGCTGGTGGGCGGCGAGATCGACATGCTGGTCGTGGCGGCGCCAGCCGCGATCCAGCAGATCGCCGCCGGGCGCGTGCGCGCGCTGGCGGTGCTGATGCCGCAGCGACTGGCCGATCTGCCGGACGTGCCCACGTCGCAGGAAGCGGGGCTGCCCGGCTTCGAGATCAGCGTCTGGTACGGCATGCTGGCGCCGACGGGCACGCCGCGCGAGATCGTCAACCGGTTGAACGCGGAGCTCAACAAGGCGGTGAGCGCCCCGGAGATGCGGCCGAAGTTCGCCAGTGCCGGCGTGGAGCCCCTCACCAGCACGCCCGAGGAGTTCGGGGCGTTCATCCGCAGCGAAGCCACACGCTTCGCGCGCGTGATCAAGGACGCCGGAATCAAGGGCGAATGACGCGTGCGGCAGCCGCCGCCCGCCGACGCGGCAACCACCACGAGCAGGATCAGTGATGCAGAAGACTCCCCCCGTAATCGACGTGCACAGCCACGTGCTGCCGCAACCCATGGTCGAGGCGATTCGCGCCCAGCCGCGCGCCTTCGGCATGACGGTCAGCGGCAGCGGCGACGCGCAGACGATCCGGCGCGATGACGGGCACGGCTCGCCGCTGCACCCCGAATTCCATCTGGTCGCAGCCAAGCTCGAAGCGATGGACCGCAAGGGCATCGACGTGTCGTACCTGTCGGTGACGCCGGTGGTGTTCTTCTACTGGCTCGCGCCGGACGCAGGCCTCGCCGCCGCGCGCGTGCTCAACGACGGGATCGCCGCAATGGTCGCGGAAAACCCGGCACGACTGCGCGGCATGGCGACGCTGCCGATGCAGGACGTCGACGCCGCAGTCGCCGAACTCGAGCGCGCAGTGCGCGAGCACGGCTTTCGCGCGATCGAGCTGGGCTGCCGGATCAAGGGGGAACTGCTGTCGGAAGCGAAGTTCGAGCCGGTGCTCGCGCGCGCGGCCGAGCTCGGATGCGCGGTATTCGCGCATCCGTACATCGCCGGCGAGCTCGCGCACGACCTCGAGTGCTACTACCTGGGCAACACGCACGGGCTGCCCTTCGACACCGCGCTGATGGCCGTGCACCTGATGCTCGGCGGCGCACTCGACCGCATGCCCTCCCTGAACATGATCCTCGCCCACGGTGGCGGGCATCTGCCGTACCAGTACGGCCGGCTGGAGCACGGCTACCGCGTGCGGCCGGAAGCGCGCCGGTTCACCGCGAACTCGCCCGAGCGCCTGCTTCGCCGCTTTCACTTCGACGCACTGACGCACGATGTCGAGTCGCTGCGCTTCCTGATCCGGCGCGTCGGGGCTGACCGCGTGATGATCGGCACCGATGCCCCGTTCGACATGGCCGAGCTCGACCCGCTGGGCAGGCTCGCAGCGGTCAGCGAACTCTCCCGGGCCGAGCGCGACCGCATCCTCGGCGAGAACGCGATCGCGCTGCTGGGCGAGGTCGGCCGGCAGTGACCTCGCTCAGCGCACCCGCGATCCGTTTCGGCTGCGACAGCGGGGCGAGGCCCCTGCCCCGGTCCGTCCCGGACGCACGCCTCTCCCGCGGGCCCGCCGCGGCCGAGCCACGCACCCGCGGCAGGGACGATGGGCGCTGACGCGCGGCCGCAGGTGCTGGTCATCGCGCCGGTGCATGCGCCGGCGCTGGCGGCGCTGGAGGCGGAGTTCGACGTGCAGCGGTGCGTGGTGCCGCGCGGCACGGCGCCATCGGCGGGGGCAGCCAGCACGCACTTCGATCCGGCACGGGTGCGCGCGCTGGTGACCACTGGCCTGCGCGGTTTCACTGCCGTCGATCTGGACGCGCTGCCGGCGCTGGAGATCGTCGCCTGCTTCGGCCAGAGCCACGGCACACTCGAACTCGCTGGCGCACGGGCGCGCAGTATCGTGGTCACCAACACGCCCGACTGGACCGAACAGGCAGTGGCCGACGTGGCGCTGGGCCTGATGCTCGGCGTGATGCGGCGCCTCGCCGAGGCCGACCGCTTCGTGCGCGCGGGTCGCTGGCGCGACGGGCCGTTTCCGATGAGTACCGACCTGCGCGGCAAGACGTGCGGCATCGTCGGTATGGGCGCGATCGGCCGCGCGGTGGCGCGGCGCGCTGCCGCGTTCGACATGGCAATCGCCTGGCACGGACCGCACCCGAAGCCCGATGCCCCGGGCCGCCGCGTGGCGGATCTGGCCACGCTCGCCGCCGAGGCCGACTGCCTGGTGATCGCCTGCGCGCTGACACCGGCAACCCGGCAGTCGATCGACGCGGACATCCTCGCAGCGCTGGGCCCGCGCGGTTTTCTCGTGAACGTGAGCCGCGGTGCGGTCGTCGATCAACCCGCACTGATCGCCGCGCTGCGCAGCGGCGACATCGCCGGCGCCGGTCTCGAGGTGTTCGCCGACGAGCCGAACGTACCCGCCGAACTGATGACGATGGAGGAGGTGATGCTGGTGCCGCACATCGGCAGCAGCACCTGCGAGATCCGCGCGCACCGGCAGGCTCGCCTGCTCGGCAACCTGCGCGCCTTCTTCGCTGCGCAGCCGGTGCCCGACCCGGTCACGTAGCGACCGCCGCGCGAGCAGCGGGCGCGGGAGGAGCCGCGCCGTCCCGCGGCAGCGGCCCGCTACTCCTTCTGCAATCCGATCTTCGCCGCGAGCGCCTGCCACTGCGCGGCGTCGCGTGCGATCAGCCGCCCGAACTCCTCCGGCGTGCTGCCCACCGCCTGCACGCTGCGATCATCGAACGCCTTGCGCACCTCGCTGCTGGCGAGCACCGCGACCGTCTCGGCGTGCAGCCGGCTGACCACTGGTCTGGCAATACGCGCCGGCGCCAGCATGCCGAGCCAGGTCCCGCTGTCGAAGCTCGCGAAGCCCGCTTCGGCCATCGTGGGCACGCCGGGCACCACCGGCAGCCGTTGCGGTGCCGTCACCGCAAGCGCCTTGAGCCGGCCGGCCTTCACCAGCGGCAGCAGTACGCCGACGTTGTCGAAGGTGAAGTTGATCTGCCCGCCCAGCAGATCGGCGAGCGCAGGGGCGCTGCCCTTGTACGGCACGTGCAGCGCGTCGAAACCCGCCGTGGACTTGAGCAGTTCGCCATACAGGTGGTTCAGCGTGTTGTTGCCGAAGGACGAGAAGCTGGCCTTGCCCGGGTTGGCCTTGGCGTAGGCGACCAGTTCGGCCATCGAAGAAGGCGGAAACGACGGGTGAGCGACCAGCAGATACGGACCACGCATCACCTGGGTGATCGGCTGCAGATCCTTCACCGGGTCGTAGGGCAGCGCCTTGAACGTCGCCGAAGCCACCGACAGTTCGGACGGGGCGGCGAACAGCAGGGTGTAGCCGTCGGGGTCGGCACGCACCACGGCGTTCGTGCCGATCGTCCCGCCCGCGCCCGGACGGTTGTCGACCAGGATCGGCTGACCGAGGCTGCGGCTCATCTGCTCGGCCACGATGCGCGCCACCACGTCCGCACCACCGCCCGCCGGCCACGACACCACGAGTCGGATCGGCTTGCCGGGCCACGCCGGCGCCTGCGAAAGCACGCACTGCGGGGCTGCGAGCAGTCCCGCCGCAGCGAGCAGCAGTGCTGCGCAACTGCGCGCACGCGCGCGACGGCACACACGATCATCGTCGGTACTGGAGACTGCCTGACTCATCGTGGCCTCGCCTTCTGAAGTGGTCGGGATCGCGGTCGAACCTTGCGCCGCCGCCAGCCGTCGGCAGCTGCGCATGAACGTTCCCTCGCGGATGCAACAAGAATGCCAGTTATCGGCCTCGTACTGCCTGCCCGCCGCGCTCGCCGGCGCGCCAGACTGCGGCCTGCGCGGGCACGCGCTGCCCACCCGGCGAGTTCCGCGAACGCCCGCACGGGCCCGCCTCTCGGCCTGCAGACAGCAGTGTGCGTCGACAGCGCACCGGCAACCGCGTACGGCGCAGTACACTCACGGCTCGTTGACTGGAGTCGACCATGGCCGCTGTCGCGCTGCGCGCGAGGATGTTCGCGCACGTATTCACGCTGCTCTCGCTGTGCGCTGCCGGCAACATCACGCCCGACGCGCTGGCACAGAGCTATCCCAATCGGCCGGTGCGTCTGGTGGTGCCCTATGCCCCTGGCGGCGGCTCCGACATCACTGCGCGCACCGTCGGGCAGAAGCTCGCCGACTGGACCGGCCAGCCGTTCCTGATCGATAACCGGCCCGGTGCAGGCAGCATGATCGGAACGGAGATCGTGGCGCGCGCACCGGGCGACGGCTACACGCTGATCCTGGCCGACATGCCGCATTCGATCAATTCGGTCGCGCATGCGCGGCCACGCTACGACGCGATCCGCGATTTCGCCCCGATCACGCTGCTGGCCACCGCACCGATGATGTGGGTCGCACATCCGGGCTTTCCGGCGAACTCGCTGAAGGAACTGCTGGCGCTGGCGAAGACCCAGCCGGGCAGGATCTCCTTCGGTACCGCCGGCATCGGCAGCGCGCCTCACATGACCTACGAGTGGCTGCGCGCACGCACCGGACTGGAACTCATCCACGTGCCGTACAAGGGCGGCGGACTGGTGATGGCCGATGTCCTCGCCAATCAGATACCGCTCGGCTTCAACGCAACGCCACCGTCGATCGCTCATGTGCGCGAAGGCCGGCTGAAGGGACTGGCGATCTCCAGCGCCCAGCGCCATCCGCTGCTGCCCAGCGTGCCGACGATCATCGAATCGGGCGTGAGCGACTTCTCGGTGATGCACTGGTACGGCATCCTCGGTCCGTCGGGCACGCCGCGCGAGGTTGTCACGCTGCTGAACGGCCTGATCCGCAAGGCACTGGAGCAACCGGACGTCAAGGAGCGCTTCGTCCAGCTCGCGCTCGACATCTCGCCCTCCACGCCGGAGGAATTCCGGCGCATGCTCGAAGCGGACGTGAAGCGCTGGCGCGAAGTCGTGAAACAGGCCGCCATCAAGCTCGACTCCTGAGGATCGCTTGCCCATGCAGTACGTGTCACACATCGAATCGAGCAGCGGCGAGCGCTTCGCTGCTGACGCCCCGCTCGTCGCCCGCCCTGGCGAGACGCTGGAGTTCCGCTATCACCTCGACCGCATCGCCGCGCAGATGACGCGCGAGGACTTCGCGCGCGGACCGGCGTCGATCTGGCGCTACGCCGCGCTGCTGCCGGTGGCCGATCCGGCGCGCGCGGTCACGCTGGGCGAGGGCTGGACGCCGCTGATCGACGCGCCAGTACTCGCCCGCCGCTGCGGCGTGGGCGCACTGTGGCTGAAGGACGAAGGCCGCAATCCGAGCGGCACGTTCAAGGACCGTGGCGCTGCGGTCGCGATCTCGCGCTATCGCGAGCTGGGCGTGCGTACGATGATGCTCAACAGCTCTGGCAACGCCGGGGGCTCGTGGAGTCTCTACGCTGCGCGCGCCGGGGTCACCAGCGTCAATCTGCTGCCCACGGACGCACAGCCCTCGGTGCTGCAGCAGTGCCGGACCACCGGGCAGCCGACGCTGTTCATCGACGACTGGCATCAGGCCGGCGCGATGGTGGCGGGTGCGTGCGAACTGAACGGCTGGCTCGACGTGCGCACGCTGAAGGAGCCCTGCCGCCTCGAAGGCAAGAAGACGATGGGGCTGGAGATCGCCGAGCAGCTGGGATGGACGCTGCCCGATGCCCTCGTCTATCCGATGGGCGGCGGACTGGGCGCGCTGGCGATCTACAAGGCATTCGAGGAATTGCGCGCGCTGGGCTGGGTCGAGGGCCCGCTGCCCAGGCTGATCATCACCCAGTACGCCGGCTGTGCGCCGCTGGTCAAGGCCTTCGACGAAGGCCGTGAAACCTGCGAGACGTGGGGCGAGATCGACATCCCGCCTGGCGGCCTGAAGAGCCCGAATCCGCTCGGTGGTCCGGGCGTGCTCGAACTGCTGCGCACGACCGGTGGCGGCGCATTCGCAGTGACCACCGCCGATGCGCTCGCCGCCGCCGACGAGATGGCAGCCAGCGAAGGCGTGTTCCCGGCGCCCGAGTGCGCGACCACGCTGGCCGGACTGCGTGCGGCGCAGGCGCGCGGACTGATCGGCGCCCACAGCCGCGTCGTTCTGGTGATCACCGGCTCGGGGCTGAAGTCGATCCCCACGTTTGCACCGGCACGCTTTCCCGTCGTGCGCACGGCAGCCGAGGTCGCTGGTGCAGTGGCCGCAGCGCGCGACGGGCGCAGCTCGATGCAGCGGGCGCAATGAACCGCTGGGACGTGGTGATCGTCGGTGAGGGCTTTGCCGGACTCACTGCAGCCGCAGCGTGCGCACAGGCCGGACTCGCCACCGCGACGCTGGAGGCAGCGATGTACGGCGGGCTGGTCAACAGCATCAATACCCTGCTCGGCTGGTCTGCCGGGGACGGCGACGATGACCAGGTGTCGGGCATCGATCTGGCGACCGACCGCATCAGCGCTGCGGCCGATGCCGGGACGCTCAGCCACCCCGAGCGCGCGCTGTCACTGCAGGCGATCGACGGCGGGTGGGCAGTCCTCACCGATGCCGGGCGGCACGAGGCGCGCGCGGTGATCGTCGCCAGCGGCGCCTCGCGCCGCCCGCTGGGCCTGCCCGAGGAGGAGCGCTTCGCGCAGCGCGGGCTGTCGCACTGCGCCGACTGCGACGGCCCGCTGGTGAAGGACGCCGAAGTGGTGGTCGTCGGCGGGGGTGACAGCGCGCTGCAGGAGGCCGCCGTGCTGTCGCACTATGCGCGCGTCGTGCACATCGTGCATCGCGGCAGCACGTTTCGTGCACGCCCCGCGGTGCGTGCCGCCTTCGACGCGGCGTTCGCCGGGCGCGCCGAGGCGTTGCGCATCCACTGGCTGAGCACGGTGGCGGCCCTTCACGGCAGCGCAGGCGTCGAGGCGGTCGACATCGTGCACGCCGACGGCACGCGGGCGCAGATCGCCGCACGGGCGATCTTTCCCTGTGTAGGCCTGGTGCCGAACGCGGGCTGGACCGGGCTCGCGCTCGATGCTGCGGGAGCGATCCCCGTCGACGAGTCGTGCGCGACAGCGCTGCCAGGCGTGTTCGCGATCGGCGCGGTACGCACGCGACATGGGGGTACGCTCGCGGATGCGCAGCGCGATGCCTGCACCGCCGTGGCGAGCATCCTCGCGGCGCAGGGCGCGAAACGCTGAACGACCGCTGCGTGCGGCTGCACGAGGAGGACAGATGCTGAAGCTGTGGGGCCGACTGACGTCCAATCGCACGCAGAAGGTGTTGTGGACCCTGGCCGAGATCGGACTCGATTTCGAGCTCATCCCGGCCAGTGCACAGATGGGCCCGGGTGGTCACGTCGCCAAGGGGAACACGCCCTTCGGCGTCGTCGACACGCCCGAATACCGGGCGATGAACCCGAACGGGCGCATCCCGACGATCGACGACGACGGCTACGTGCTGTGGGAATCGAACGCGATCTGCCGCTATCTCGTGATGCGGTACGCGCCAGAGCAGCTCTACGGCAACGACGTGCGCACGTTCGCCTCGGCAACCCGCTGGCAGGATTTCGAGAACAACGAGCTGCTGCCGCCACAGCACGACCTGGTGATGGAACTGGTGCGGCTGCCGCCGCAGCAGCGCAGCCCCGAGAAGCTCGCGGCTGCGCGCACCGCCTTCAACAAGCGGCTGCAGATCGTCGAGGAGCAGCTCGGACGCACCCGCTACATGGTCGGCGAACGGTTCACGTTCGGCGACATTCCGATCGGCATCCGCGTGCATCGATGGGTGCTGCTCGAGCAGCACCGCCCGGCGCTGCCCAACATCGAGCGCTGGTACGCCGAGATCGTGCAGCGCCCGGCGTTCCAGCGCTACACGGCCGATCCGGCCAATCACGTCGAAGGCTGAGCGCGGCCTGCATCACAGGAGAATTTCCGATGTCGCAACTGCTGTCGACCATCGCTGCTGCAGCAGGCAGCGCACCTGCGCCCGCCACGACGCCAGCAGCCCGCCTGCGCGCGGCGCGGACCGGTGCGTGCGCGCTGTGCGCAGTCGCGCTGGCGCTGGGCGCACTCACGGCCTCGGCTCAGCCCGCGTGGCCGGTGAAGCCGATCCGCATGATCTCGCCGTACCCGCCCGGCGGCGGCACCGACGCGGTCGGCCGCATCGTCGCGCAGGCGTTG
>CANGUQ010000024.1 GCA_947456915.1 Betaproteobacteria bacterium | reverse complement strand
GACCCGCGATGAATGCGCCCGATCTCTCGATGGACACCCACCAGCAGTTGCGCGAAGCCGTTCGCGACCTGTGCTCCGGCTTCGACGGGGAATACTGGCGCCGCATCGACGAGGAACGCGGCTACCCGGAGGCGTTCATCAAGGCGCTGGAGGAAGCCGGCTGGCTCGGCGCGCTGATTCCCGAGGAGTACGGCGGCTCGGGCGTGACCCTGACCGAAGCGTCGATCATCCTCGAGGAGATCAATCACGCCGGCGGCAACTCCGGCTACGTGCATGCGCAGATGTACACGATGGGTACCGTGCTGCGCCATGGATCGGAAGAGCAGAAGCGTCGCTACCTGCCGGGCATCGCGACCGGCGCGCTGCGCCTGCAGTCGTTCGGCGTCACCGAGCCCTCTACCGGCACCGATACCACCAACCTGAAGACCACTGCGGTGCGCAAGGGCGACCGCTACATCGTCAACGGGCAGAAGGTGTGGATTTCGCGCGTGCTGTACTCCGACCTGATGCTGCTGCTCGCGCGCACCACCCCGAAGGATCAGGTCAGGAAGAGATCCGACGGCCTGTCGGTGTTCATCGTCGATCTGAAGCAGTCGATCGGCAACGGCCTCACGGTCAAGCCGATCCGCAACATGATGAACCACCAGACCAACGAACTGTTCTTCGACAATCTCGAAGTGCCGGCAGAGAACCTGATCGGCGAGGAGGGGCGCGGCTTCAAGTATATCCTCGACGGCATGAACGCCGAGCGCCTGCTGATCGCCGCCGAGTGCATCGGCGACGGGCACTGGTTCATCGAGAAGGCGACGCAGTACGCGAAAGACCGCGTCGTGTTCAATCGTCCGATCGGCCAGAATCAGGGCATCCAGTTTCCGATCGCGCGCGCGCACGTGAACGTCGAGGCGGCCGATCTCATGCGCTTCAAGGGCTGCCGGATGTTCGATGCCGGCCAGCCCTGCGGGGCAGAGGCGAACATGGCCAAGCTGCTCGCCGCCGATGCATCGTGGGAGGCCGCCAACGTGTGCGTGCAGACGCACGGCGGCTTCGGTTTCGCCGCCGAGTACGACGTGGAGCGCAAGTTCCGCGAGACCCGGCTGTATCAGGTCGCGCCCATCTCGACCAACCTGATCCTGTCCTACGTCGGCGAGCATGTGCTCGGCATGCCGCGTTCGTTCTAGCCTCGCCCTCGCCGAGCCGGGACTGCGCCGATGAACACCACCCAAGCTGCTGCGCCGGCTGCTGCCGGCACCCTGCCTCTGGCCGGAGTGACCGTGGTGTCGATCGATCAGGCCGTGGCCGCGCCGTTCGCGGCGCGCCAGCTCGGCGATCTGGGCGCTCGAGTGATCAAGGTCGAACGGCCCGACGGCGGCGACTTCGCCCGCGGCTACGACAAGGCGGTGGCAGGACAATCGGCATACTTCGTCTGGCTGAACCGGAACAAGGAGTCGCTGACGCTCGACCTGAAGCAGCCGCAGGCGCAGCAGATCCTGCACGCGCTGATCGCTCGCGCCGACGTGTTCATCCAGAACCTCGCGCCGGGCGCGACCGAGCGCATGGGGTTCGGCGCCGCTGCGCTGCGCGCGCAGCGGCCCGAGCTCATCGTCTGCGACATCTCCGGCTACGGCGCGAGCGGCCCCTACGCGCAGAAGAAGGCCTACGACCTGCTGATCCAGAGCGAGGCCGGCGTGCTGTCGGTCACCGGCACCGACGCCTCGCCGTGCAAGGTGGGCATCTCGATCGCCGACATCGCCACCGGCATGCACGCCTACTCGGCGATCCTCGCCGCGCTCTACCGTCGCGCGGTGACCGGCGAAGGCGCACAGATCGAAGTGCCGATGTTCGACAGCCTGGTCGAGTGGAACAGCCACCCGGTCTATTACACGCACTACTCGGGTCGCGCACCGCGGCGCAGCGGGCCGGATCACGCCACCATCGTGCCCTACGGCAAGTTCGACTGCGCCGACGGCCGCAGCGTGATGCTCGGGCTGCAGAACGAGCGGGAGTGGGCGGTGTTCTGCGACAAGGTGCTCGGCCGGCCGGAACTCGCGCGCGATGCGCGTTACGACAGCAATACCAGGCGCACCGAGCGGCGCGCCGAGATGATGGAGATCTTCAACGCGGTGTTCTCCACGCTCACTGCGGCGCAGCTGATCGAACGCCTCGACGCCGCCGGCATTGCCAACGGCCGTCTGAACACGCCCGACGAGGTCTGGGCGCACCCGCAACTGCAGGCGCGCGAGCGCTGGCGCGAGGTGACGCACCCGGGCGGGTCGATGCATGCCGTGCTGCCACCGGCAACCTTCGCGGACTTCGAGGCGCAGATGCGCCCGGTCCCTTCGCTCGCGCAGCACACCGATGCCATCCTCGCCGAACTGGGGTTCGACGCGCGCGCCATCGCGGAACTGCGTGCGCAGAAAGCAGTCTGAGCAAGTCGTTGCAGTGAGCGCCCCGGCGCAGTCCGGCCCGGACCGGGGCCGCGCCGACGCTATCGTAGCGCCCGATCCGAACGAGGCGCCTGATCCCACGGAGGAAGTCCGCCGATGAACGCCCCTACCCCGCCTGCCGCCGCCAGCCAGACCGCCGCACTGGCGTCATTCCTGGCCAGTCTCGACTTCACGCAGATTCCGGCACCCGTCGTCGCCCGCTGCGAGGATCTCTTCCTCGACTGGTTCGCCTGCGCGCTCGCCGGCCGCAGCGCCCGTCCGATCCGCATCTTCGAGCAGTTCGCCGTGACGATGGGGCCGGCCAGCGGCCCGTCGCAGGTGCTGACCAACCGCAGCACCTCCTCGCCGCTGTTCGCGGCGCTGGTCAACGGCGGCGCCTCGCACGTGGTCGAGCAGGATGACCTGCACAACAGTTCCGTGTTCCATCCGGCCACCGTGGTGTTCCCCGCTGCGCTCGCCGCAGCGCAGGCGCTCGGCACCAGCGGGCGCGACTTCATCGCCGCCTGCGTTGCCGGCTACGAGTGCGGCATCCGCGTCGGCGAGTTCCTCGGCCGCTCTCACTATCGCGTGTTTCACACCACCGGCACCGCCGGCACGCTCGCTGCCGCCGCTGCCGTCGGCCACCTGCTCAGGCTCGATGCCGACCGGATGCAGCACGCGCTGGGCTCGGCCGGCACGCAGGCTGCCGGACTGTGGGAGTTCCTGCGCGACGCGGCTGACTCGAAGCAGCTGCACACCGGCAAGGCTGCGGCCAACGGGCTCACCGCCGCGTGGATCGCGCGTGACGGATTCACCGGCGCACGCCGCATCCTCGAAGGCCCCACCGGCATGGCTGCGGGCATGTCGAGCGACGCCGATCCGGCCTGTCTGGTCGATCGCCTCGGCTCGCGCTGGGCGCTGGCCGAGACCTCGTTCAAGTTCCACGCGTCGTGCCGCCACACGCACCCGGCGGCCGATGCGCTGCTCGAGCTGATGCGCACGAACGATCTGCGCGCCGAAGACATCACTCGCGTGCGCTGCCGCGTGCATCAGGGCGCGATCGACGTGCTCGGCCCGGTCACCGACCCGCAGTCGATCCACCAGTCGAAGTTCTCCATGGGCTTCGTGCTCGCGCAGATCGCCCTGCACGGACGCGCCGGCCTTGGCGAGTTCACCGATCCGGCACTGCGTGACGCAAAGGTACGGGCCTTCCTCGATCGCGTGGAGATGGTGCTCGATCCGGAGGTCGACGGTGCCTACCCGAAGCGCTGGCTCGGGCGCGTGGAGGTACGCACGACCGACGGGCGCGACATCGCGCAGGCGGTCGACACACCGAAAGGCGATCCCGGCAACACGCTCTCGCGCCCCGAACTCGAAGACAAGGCGCAGCGGCTTGCGGCATGGGCCGACGGCGCCTCGCCCGCCGAGATGCGCGCGGTGATCGCCCGCTGCTGGCGGCTGCACGATGAACCGAACGTGGCCGGGTGGCTCGCGTGAGGCCGGCACGCTCGCTCGTCCTTGCGCTCGCCACCGGCAGCGCGCTCGCGCTCGCCGCCCCGGGGACGGACGCCCTCGCGCAGGGGACCTGGCCGGTGAAGCCGGTACGGATGGTGGTGCCCTGGCCGCCCGGAGGCTCGAACGACATCGTCGCGCGCGCAATCGCGCCGCGGCTGGCCGAAGTACTCGGGCAGCAGGTACCGGTGGAGAATCGCGCCGGCGCCTCCGGCACGGTCGGCGCCGACGTCATCGCGCGCACCGAACCCGACGGCTACACGCTGATGCTGCACTCGGTCACGCATCTGTCCAACGCCACGCTGTACGCGAAGCTGCCCTACGACACGCTGAAGGACTTCACCCCCATCGGCATGGTCTCCACCCAGCCCACCCTGCTCGTCGTGCACCCGTCCTTCCCGGTGAAGTCGGTGAAGGACCTGATCGCCATCGCGCGCGCGAAGCCGCGGCAGGTACTGTACGGCTCGGCCGGAAACGGCAGCGCGCCACACCTGTCGATGATGCTGCTGTCGCAACTGGCCAGGGTCGAACTCGAGCACGTGCCGTACAAGGGCGGCGGTCCGGCGATGGCCGGGCTGCTCGGCGGCGAGGTGCCGCTGATGATTGCCACCGTGCCGAGCGTGATCGGCCAGGTGAAGACGGGCAAGCTGCGTGCGGTCGCCACCGCCTCGGCGCGCCGGCTCGTTGCGCTGCCGGACATCCCGACGATCGCGGAGTCCGGGCTGCCGGGCTACGAGATGTCGCCGTGGATGGGCCTGTGGGGTCCGCCCAACCTGCCGCGCCCGATCGTCGACCGCGTCAATGCCGCGCTGGGCAAGGTGCTGGCGATGCCGGAGGTGCGCGACAGCCTCCTGCAGCAGGGACTGGAGCCGTGGGCGATGAGCACCGAGGAGTTCGCCCGCCTGCTGCCGCGCGAACTCGACCGCTACGCGAAGCTGATCAGGGCTTCCGGCGCACGCGTCGACTGAGCGCAGTAGCGACCGTGCCGCGCATCGTCGCCATCCACCAGGGCATCGCACCGATCGCCTCGGCGATCCGCAACGCCTACATCGATTTTTCCAGAATGACGGCGAGCATCGTCGCGGTGGTCACCGACGTGATCCGCGAGGGCCGGCCGGTGATCGGCTACGGCTTCAATTCCAACGGACGCTACGCGCAGAGCGGGCTGCTGCGCGAGCGCTTCATCCCGCGGCTGCTCGAGGCCGACCCGCGCTCGCTGGTCGACGCGAGCGGCGACAACCTGGACCCGCACCGGTGCTGGGCGGCACTGTTCGCCAACGAGAAACCCGGTGGCCACGGCGAGCGCTCGGTGGCCATCGGCGTGCTGGACATGGCGATCTGGGACGCGGTCGCGAAGATCGAGCGCAAGCCGCTGTGGCGTCTGCTCGCCGATCGCTATCGCGGCGGTGTTGCCGACGAACGCGTGTTCGTCTACGCCGCCGGCGGGTACTACTACCCGGGCAAGGACCTCGAGGCGCTGAAGGCGGAGATGCGCGGCTACCTCGATCTGGGCTACTCGGTGGTGAAGATGAAGATCGGCGATGACCTGGACCAGGACCTGCGCCGCATCGATGCGGTGCTGTCGGTGGTGGGCAGCGGCGAGCGTCTGGCTGTCGACGCGAACGGCCGCTTCGACCTGCCCACCGCAATCGCCTATGCCCGGGCACTCGCCCCGTACGGCCTGTTCTGGTACGAGGAGGCGGGCGACCCGCTCGACTATGCGCTGCAGGCGGCGCTGGCGGAACACTACCCGCACCCGATGGCCACCGGCGAGAACCTGTTCTCGATGCAGGATGCGCGCAACCTGATCCGCTACGGTGGCATGCGCGCCGATCGCGACTGGCTGCAGTTCGACTGTGCGCTGTCCTACGGACTGGTCGAGTACCTGCGCACGCTGGACATGCTGCAGACGCACGGCTGGTCGGCGCGCCGCTGCATCCCGCACGGCGGGCACCAGATGTCGCTCAACATCGCGGCCGGCCTGGGGCTCGGCGGCAACGAGTCCTACCCCGGCGTGTTCCAGCCCTTCGGCGGATTTGCCGACGGACTGCCGGTCGAAGACGGCCACGTTCGCCTGCCGCAGGCCCCGGGCGTGGGTTTCGAGGCGAAGACGGCGCTGTACGCGGTGCTGTCGGCGCTGCACGCTCGCTGAGGGCGGCTGCGGTGAAGCTGCACCTCGCCGATACGGCAGGCCTGAACGCGATCACTGGCTACGGAACCGATCATGTACTGATAAACGGGGAGCGGCACGAACGCGCGTTGCTGGTGGGCCCGGGTTTCGGTCCGGTGCCGTGGAGCGCGGGATCGTTCTCTGCGCTCACCGCAGCCGACTTCGCGGCGATCGTCGAGCGGGCCCCGGAGGTCGCGCTGATCGGCACTGGCGCCCGGCTGCGCTTCCCGCCGGGGGAACTGATGCTCGGGTTCGCGCGGGCGCGCATCGGCGTCGAAGTGATGGACACGCGTGCCGCGTGCCGTACGTACAACATCCTGATGGGCGAGGGCCGGCTCGTGCTCGCCGCACTGCTGTTCGACTGAGCGCGACCGCGATCCGCGTGCAGACCGTGTGCGGCCGCCCTGCCGCCCGGGAGCCGCGTCGCTACGCCGCCGCCCCCTGCCCCGCGCGCTGGCTGGCCAGCGCCAGCGCGAACTCTTCGGCCGGCACCGGCCTGCCGAACAGGAAGCCCTGCACGTCGTCGCAGTGGTAGTCGCGCAGGAACTGCATCTGCTCGCGCGTCTCGACCCCTTCCGCGACCACGCGCAGCTTCAGTGCGCGCGCCATCGCGATCACCGCGCGCGTGATCGCCGCGTTGTCGGTGTCATCGGGCAGGTCCTGCACCAGCGACTGGTCGATCTTCAGGCTGTCGACCGGAAAGCGCTTCAGTTGCGCAAGCGACGAATAGCCGGTGCCGAAGTCGTCGATTGCCAGATAGCACCCTGCGGCCTTCAACTCGTGCAGCACCGTCACCGCCTGCTCCGGGTTGTTGGCCACCATGCTCTCGGTGATCTCCAGCTGCAGCGTACCCGGCGGCAGCGCGTGGCGCGCCAGCGCACGGGTGGTCGAATCGACCAGTCCGTCGTGGCTGAACTGGCGCGCCGAGAGGTTGACGGCCACGCAGATCCGCCGCGAACCGGGCCGCTGCCAGCCACGCGCATCGCTGCACGCACGCTCGAGCACCCAGTCGCCGATCGGCAGGATGAGCCCGGTCTCTTCGGCGATCGGGATGAAGCGGTCAGGCTGCACCAGACCCATCTGCGGATGGCGCCAGCGCAACAGTGCCTCGGCGCCAACGATGCGCTGACTGGCGAGCTCGATACGCGGCTGGTACCACAGCTCCAGTTCCTCGCGCTCCAGCGCCCGGCGCAGCGCTGCCTCCATCACCAGCCGCTCGAAGGAGCGCGCGTTCATCTGTGCCGAGTAGAACTGGAACTTGTTCTTGCCAAGCTCCTTCGCGCGATACATCGCCACGTCGGCGTTCTTCAGCAGCTGCTGGCGATCGCGACCGTCGTCCGGGAAGCTCGAAATGCCGATGCTGGCGGTGATGTGGAACTCCTGCCCGTCGAACTGGAACGGCCGGGCAATCGTCTGCAGGATCTTCTCGGCGACGACCGCCGCACCGGTCGCGGCAGCGAGATCCTCGATGACGATAACGAACTCGTCACCGCCGAGGCGGCACACCGTGTCGGAGGCACGCAGGCACTCCTTGAGCCGCCCTGCCGCCTCGTGCAGCACCAGGTCGCCCGCCTCGTGACCCAGCGAGTCGTTGACCATCTTGAAACGGTCCAGATCGACGAACAGCACGGCAAGCCGGCGGTCGTGGCGAATCGCCTGGTGGATCGCGTGTTCGAGCTGCTGGTGGCAGGCCGCACGGTTGGGCAAGTGGGTCAACGAGTCGTAGTTGGCGAGGTACTGCAGCCGTTCCTCGGTGACCTTGCGCTGGCTGATGTCGGTCGCCACGCTCACGTAGTGGGTTACCTCGCCCGCGTCACCGCGCACCGCACAGATCGAAACCCACTCGGGGTAGACCTCGCCGCTCTTGCGCCGACTCCACAGTTCCCCCTGCCACTTTCCCTCCGACCGCACCTTCGTCCTTATGGCCCGGTAATCGGCGATGGTGTGCCGGTCAGCGCGCAGCATCCTCAGGCTGCGGCCGATTGCCTCGCCGCGAGCGTAGCCGGTGACCTGCGTGAACGCCGGGTTCACGTCGACGATCCGGCCGTGCGCGTCGGTAACGACGATGCTCTCGGCAGCACTCTCCACCGTCCTGCCGGCAAGTCGCAGTTGCGTCTCTGCCTGCTTGCGTTCGATGAACTGCCCGAGCTGCAACCCGATTGCCTGCATGGAATCGAGCAGGCCCTCGAACGGCACGCGCGATCTGACGCAGAAGAACTCGAGGACCCCGATCACCCGGTCGCGGGAGTGGATCGGAAATGCAAACGCCGACACGAGGCCCGCGGCCTGCGCGGCCTGTGCACGCGCCATCCCGGCCACCGCGGACAGCTCCTCGGCCCAGATGCACGTGTGCTCCCGCCAGACGTGACGCGCAATACCGCCGGGAGCGTCGACCGACATGCGAAGGCCACGGCACCGCTGCAGGAAGTCGGCAATCGCCGGCTCGGGCGCACCCGACGCTTCCGCCACGTACAGGGTACGGTCGGACGCATCGAACAGCAGCAGCTGACCGCAGTCCCAGCGCAGACGGGCGCGGATGGTGTCGATGATGCGCACGATCGTCGGCTGCACCGGTCCGCTCTCGGCGAGAATCGCCGCGACTGCGTGTTCCACACCGCGTCGCATCGCCAGCCACTTGCGCTCGGTGACATTGCGACCGGTGCCACGGTAGCCGAGAAACGCGCCCTCGGCGCCGAACACGGGCCGTCCGCTAACGGTCACGTGCTGCAGCTGGCCGTTCGCCTGCCGCACCTGCAGTTCAACATCGCGAAACGCTTCGCGCGCGGCCAGCCGCTGCTCCAGTCTGCACCACGCCTCTTCCTGCATCTCGAATACGCGCACTCCGCGCCAGTCCCGGCCCAGGCACTGATCCGGCGACACGCCGGCCTGCTCGAACGCCTGCTGCGAGAGCTCGGTGAAGCGCAGATCGCTGTCCTGCTCCCAGTACCAGTCCGAGGACAGCTCGGTGAGGCTGCGAAAGCGCGCCTCGCTGCGCGTGAGCGCGTCGACTGTCTCGCGCACCTGCCGCTGGGTAGCGCGGTGCCCGTCGATCTCGCCCGCCAGCATGTCGTTGATCCGTCGCAGCTCGGCGGTTCGCTCGGCCACTCGCTGGTCGAGCCGCTCGTGCGCGGCCTTGAGTTCGCGCTCGACACGCGCGCGCTCGAGAATCTCGTCCTGCATGCGCCGGTTGTTCGCCGCCGCCAGCTCGCGCTCGGCCCGGTAGTGATCGAGGCGCCCGAGCACGAGCAGCAGCGTGATCAGACCGAGCGTGGCGAGCGTCCCCGCCACCAGGGCAAGCGTACTCATCGCCGCACGCGAGGCATGCGTGAGCTCGGTGATGTCCTGCACCAGAATCAGCGTGCCCCCGGCGCCCGGCCGCACCTCGGCGAGCGGCAGCACGATCGTCTGCGTGCAGCGGCTGCCCTCGCACTCCCGAAGCCGATCCGGCAGGGGCTGACTGGCCGCGATGGCGAGCAGCTGATGAACGGCCCGTGGCAGTTCGCCTCCGCTCGAGTACAGCAGCACGCGCCGGTGGGCGCCGTCCGCAGCGAGTTCGCTCGCGATCGCCGCCACCTGCACCCGCGCGGCCGACTGCAGCCGCGCAGCGATGCGACTGGCCGGCATGCCGAGTTCGACCAGACCGATCACCCGGCCGTTGCTCACCCAGGGGTGGACCACCGACAGCATGGTCTCGCCCGCGGAGGGCCTCACCAGGCCCTGCGCGGGCGCCCGCGCCGAGGCGGCCTCGGCGACGGTCGGGTGCTGCGAGATGTCGTCACTGCGCCGCGGATCATGCACGCGTGCGATGACCTTCAGATCGGTGCCGATGAAGTACAGGTGGTCGATCGCGTAGTCCGCGCGCAGCTGGCGATAGGCCGGCCCGGCCAGTTCCAGCAGTTGCCCGCGATCGCGCGCCGCAAGCGCGTGGCCGAGTTCGGCGGAACGCATGAGGCCCAGCGCCGTGGCATCCATCGTGAGCATGCGCGCGTCGAGCTCGACGCGGGCGACTGCCCGTGCCTGGTCGGCGAACCGTGCGCGCGCCTCCTCGGCGCGCCGCACTTCGGCCTGATACGCCGCCGAGAGCGTCACGCACACCAGCACGGCGAGCAGCGCCACCGACGGCAGGACCAGTCGCGAGCGCAGGCTGCGGATGATCGCACGCGCAGGCGGCACGACCGACCGGTCTCCCGGAGTCGTGGCCGTATCGCTCCCGTCGCTTGCTCGAACCTCGGTGGACATGCCGTTCTATCGGCAGCACGGACACGATCTTGAATCGGGCAGGCCTGCGACCCGACGGTCAACCTATTGATTCAAAGGCACTAACGGATCGGGCAGCGCGGTCGCGGCCGGGATCGGGAGGCGCGCTGGGTCAGCCGCCTGAAAGCCCCGCCAGCACACGTGCGTGCGCACGCACGCTGCGCGCGAGTGCGGGCAGGCTGTAGCCGCCTTCCAGTACCGAGACGATGCGCCCGCCGCAGTACTCGTCGGCAAACGCCCGCAACTCGCCGGTCACCCATGCGTAGTCGGCCTCCACCAGCGCGAGCGAGGCGAGCGGGTCTTCGCGGTGGGCATCGAAGCCGGCGGAGATGAACAGCATCTGTGGCGCGAACGCGCGCAATGCCGGCAGCCACTCACCGCTGACCGCTGCACGAAAAGCCCGTCCGTCGGCCTGCGCCGGCAGCGGCACGTTGACCATCCGCTCGGAGCGGCCGTCGATACCGCTGTAGGGATACAGCGGGTGCTGGAACGTGGACACCATCATCACCCGCGGATCGTCTCGGAAGATGTCCTCGGTGCCGTTGCCGTGATGCACGTCGAAGTCGACGATTGCCACGCGCTCGAACCCGTGTACCGCCAGCGCGTGGTGCGCAGCCACGGCAATGCTGTTGAAGATGCAGAAGCCCATCGCTCGCGCGTGCTCCGCGTGGTGCCCGGGCGGGCGCACCGGACAGAACGCGCTGGCAACCTCCCCGCGTGCGACCAGGTCGGTTGCCCGCACCGCTGCGCCCGCTGCCCGGCGCACCGCCTCCAGCGTGTACGGGTTCATCGCCGTGTCGGCATCGATCTGGCGCGTGCCGCTGCTCGGCGCGATGCGCTCGATCGCCGCGACGTAGCGTTCGTCGTGCGCGCGGACGAGCTGCGCGCCGTCGGCAGGCGGAGCCGCCTCGCGCTGCAGGCTGGCGGCAAGCTCGGTATCGCGCGCGAGCATCGCCTCGATCGCGAGCAGCCGCTGGGGCGATTCCGGATGGCCCTCGCCCATGTCGTGCAGGCGGCAGGCGTCGTGGGTGATCCAGGCCAGGGGCTTGGGCATCGGCTCGGTCAGGGCGTGGTCAGGATTCGGACAGGATTCGGACAAGGCTCGGCAAAGGTACGGTCAGAGCGGCGGGCCGACCACGACTGCGGGTGGCGCGCGGCAGGGCCTGGATGCCGGGCCGTCCCGGCCGACTGCGGCACACAGCCGTCGAAAGCATACCCGAGCCCTCTGGCTGCGGCATGTCCGCCGCGCGTTCGACACACGTCGGCGCAGGACGCAGGCCGCGACGATCGATCAAGATCGGCCTCGCACCGCCGTTATCCGGAGCACCATGAACGACTCCCTCAAGCGCCTCGTCGACCAGGTCTGCACCGTCATTCTGGGCAAGCGCCCGCAGATCCGCATGGCCATCGCCTGCATGCTCGCACGCGGCCACCTGCTGATCGAGGACCTGCCCGGCGTGGGCAAGACCACGCTCGCGCACGCGATTGCTAAGTCGCTCGGGCTCGAGTTTCACCGTATCCAGTTCACCAGCGATCTGCTGCCGGCCGACATCCTTGGCGTGTCGGTGTTCGACGCATCGGCAAGTACGTTTGCCTTCCACCCCGGCCCGGTGTTCGCGCAGCTCATTCTCGCCGACGAGATCAACCGGGCGACACCGAAGACCCAGAGCGCGCTGCTGGAGGCGATGGAGGAGCACCAGGTCACCGTCGACGGCAAGACCCGGCCGCTGCCCGATCCGTTCTTCGTGATCGCGACCCAGAATCCGTCGCATCAGCTCGGCACCTTCGAGTTGCCCGAGTCGCAGCTCGACCGGTTCCTGATGCGCGTGCAGCTCGGCTATCCGGATGCCGAGGCCGAGCGTGCGCTGCTTGCAGGAGCCGAACGGCGCACGCTGATCGACGACCTGCCTGCCTGCATGTCGATCCCGGAGCTGCTCGAGCTGCAGCGACAGGCACGCTCGGTATTCGTCTCGGCGGCGCTGATCGACTACGTGCAGGCGCTGATCGCCTTCACCCGGCGTGATTCCGAGCTGGTCAACGGTCTGTCCCCCCGCGCCGGACTGGCGCTGCTCAACAGCGCGCGCGCCTGGGCTCTGCTCGACGGGCGCGCGCAGGTCGAGCCGGAGGACGTACAGGCGGTGCTGCCGTCGGTTGCCGGTCACCGGCTGCGCAGTCACGCGCTGGGCAGCACGATGCCCGGGGCGGAGCTGGCGCAGCGGCTGCTCGCCGACGTCGCCATCCCCTGAAGCGCGGGTGAACGCGAAGATGCGGGTAGCCAGCCTGCCGCGCTGGCGCGCGCTCGGCGACTGGGTGTTCCAGCGCCGGGGGCGCGAGCGCATGCCGGTGCGCCTCACGCATCGGCGCATCTTCCTGCTGCCCACCCGCTACGGGGTGTTCTTCGGCGTCGTTCTGCTGGTGATGCTGGGAGGATCGATCAACTACGGGCTGAGTCTGGGCTTCGTGCTCACCTTCCTGCTGTGCGGAATGGCGGCGATGTCGGTGCTGCACGCGTTTCGCAATCTCGCTGGCCTGGGAGTGAGCGTACGGCCGCTCGGGCGCGCCTTTTGCGGGGAGAGCGCACGCTTCGAGATCACCCTGACCAACCCGCAGCGCCTGCCGCGCTTCGCGATCGGCGTGGCGCATCCTGGATCGACGGTGCAGGCTGCCGACTGCGCGCCGCGGGCGAGCGGCAGTTGCGTGCTGCGAGTGCCCGCACTCGCCCGCGGCAGGCTCTTTCCGGGGCGCCTGACACTGTTCACCCGCTATCCGCTCGGTCTCGTCTACGCGTGGTCGTACGTCGAACCGGACGTATTCGCGATCGTCTACCCCCGTCCTGAGGCGATGCTCGCGCCGGTGCCCGCGGGAGCCTCGGCTCCGGGTCGACAGAGCGCGAAGGATGCCGGCGACGATGATTTTGCGGGACTGCGCCCTTGGCACACGGGCGACTCGCCGCAACGCATCGCCTGGAAGGCGGCTGCGCGCGGTCAGGGGCTGCTCATCAAGCAGTTCGCCGCGGAGGCCGGGACCCGCGTCTGGTTCGACTGGAACGACACCCCCGCCACGCTTGGCGAGGAGGGGCGCATCGCCAGACTCGCGCGCTGGGTGATCGAGGCCGACGGCAGCGGGGCCACCTACGGACTGCGTCTTCCCGGCTTTACGCTGCCGGCGGCGAGCGGCGAGGCCCAGCGCGAGGCCGCACTCGAGGCGCTCGCCCTGTTCGGTTCGCCGCGGTGAACGTCGCCGTCGAAGCTGCAGTTGCCGGAACTGCCGTCGGCGGCGCCATCGACGCGCGGGCGCAGCGCGTGCACTGGCGACGCGAGGCGCTGTGGTGCGCGCTGATTGCACCGCTGGTGCTGGCACCGCTGCTGGTCGGCGCCCCGCGGTTTCTGCTCGTCATCGGCACCGGCGTCGCCTTCTGGCGTGCGTGGCGCATCGCATCGGGCAGCGTACGCGCCCGGCAACACGAGGTAGAACCGCTGGCTGATCCGCGCCGCGACTGGCCACTGCTCAGTGCGCTGATCGTGGTACTCGGCCCGCTCGCGCCACGGCTGCCGCTATGGCTGAGCGCGCTGATCGTAGCGCTGATCGCCTGGCGGGTGCTGCTGCTCGCTCGCCGCTGGCGCCCGCCGCCGCGCATGCTGCTGATCGTGATGGTCACCCTGGCCAGCGCTGGCGTGTTCTTCCAGTACGGGACGCTGTTCGGCCGCGACGCCGGCGTCGCGCTGCTCACGCTGATGATCGCGCTGAAGCTGCTCGAACTCAGGAGCGCACGCGACGCCATCGTTCTGGTGTTTCTCGCCTACTTTCTGGTGATCACCAACTTCCTGTACTCGCAGACGATGCTCACCGCCGCGCTGATGCTGGTCGCGGTCTGGCTGATCACCGCGGCGATGATCGGCCTGCAGCAGCGGGTGCTGTACTGGCGCCACGCAGCGAGTCACGCGGCCCGGCTGCTGCTGCAGGCGGTTCCGCTGATGCTCGTGCTGTTCCTCTTCTTCCCGCGCATCTCGGGCCCGCTGTGGGCACTGCCGCGCGACGCCGGCCGCGGCATCACCGGGCTTTCCGATTCGATGAGCCCGGGGAGCCTCAGCGAACTCGCCGGCTCCTCGGCGGTCGCGTTCAGGGTGGAGTTCAACGGACCGCCACCGCTCGCCTCGCAGCTGTACTGGCGCGGACCGGTGCTGTGGCAGTTCGACGGACGTCGCTGGACGACCGGCAGCACGCGTTTCTCCGCGGACGAGCTGCGCGTGCGGGCACTGACCGAGCCGGTCGCCTACACGATGACGCTCGAGCCGCATTTCGAGCGCTGGCTGCTCGCGCTCGACCTGCCCTCCGCAGTGCCGGCGAACGCCCGTCTGAGCAGCGATTTCGTGCTGCTCGGCAACACGCCAGTGCGCGAGCGGCTGCGCTACGAGGCACGCGCCGCACTCGACTACCGCGCCGGCGAGAACGAGACGGAAGCCGAATTGAATCGCGGCCTGCAGTTGCCCGACCGATCGAGCCCGCGCACCCGGGCGTGGGCCGCCGAACTGCGGCGGCAGGCGCGCAACGATCGCGATCTGGTCGAGCGCGTGCTCGCCGCGTTTCGCGAACAGCCGTTCTTCTATACGACCAGTCCGCCGCTGCTGGATGCGGAACATCCCGTCGACCAGTTCCTGTTCGAGACGCGTCGCGGCTTCTGCGAGCACTACGCCTCGGCCTTCACCGTGCTGATGCGCGCAGCAGGCATCCCGGCCCGAGTCATCACCGGCTATCAGGGCGGCGTGATGAACCCGGTGGGCAACTATCTGGTCGTGCGCCAGGCCGAGGCGCACGCCTGGGCCGAGGTCTGGCTGCCCGGTGAGGGCTGGCTGCGCATCGACCCCACCGCTGCCGTGTCACCCTCGCGGGTCGAGGCGGGCATCGCCGCCTCGATCCCGCAGAGCGATCCGCTCCCGCTGCTGGTGCGCGGCTCGGTGCCGCTGCTGTCGAGCGCCGGTTTCGCGCTCGATGCAGTGACCAATGCGTGGAATCAGTGGGTGCTGGCCTACAACCCGCAGCGCCAGCAGCAGTTGCTGCGCAACCTCGGTCTGGATGCTGCCGACTGGCGCTCGCTGTCGATCGTGCTGCTGGCCGGCACCGCAACGGCCATGCTCGTGATGAGTCTGTTTGCGCTGCGCATTCTGCGGCGCGACACCCGCGATCGTGCACTCGTTGCCTGGGATCGCGCCTGCCGCAAGCTCGCGCGGCACGGACTCGCGCGCGCCCCCGGCGAAGGTCCGCGCGTGTACGCGCAGCGCGTGGCTGCCGCGCGCCCCGATCTGGCACAACCGCTCGCCCGGATCGCTGCGCTGTACATCGGCCTGCGCTATGGCCCCCCGGCCGCGGGCGCGGGCGACGAGCCGCGGCTGCGCGATCTCGAATCGCTGGCGGCGCGACTCAAGATCTGAGCAGCGCGGCCGATAACGACGGGTTGCGGCAAGGATTGCCCGCGCTTCCTGCAGTGTGCCGATGTCAGGTTCCCACGTCCCCAACGCAGACACGACGAACGCCATCGCCCCGATGAGGCCCGCCGGCGATGCCTTCGGCACCCCGGGCGCCGAGGCCCACGAAGGGACACGCGACACGACGACGCCGCAGGGTTCCGGTATGCGGAGCGCCGTTGCTGCACTGTGCGCGCGTGTCATCGCGCGACTGCGCGCGCGCGCGACAGTCACGAATGCCATCACCGCCGCCAGCGGCGACAGCGCCTGCGACCCGACCGCCGGAGGCGATGCTCGGGCGGCTGCCGACCGCGCGGCACTGCCTGCCGGCGCTGCCTCTGCGCAAGCCGGGGCCACCCGTTCGCGCGCACGCCGGTTGCTGCCCGCACTGATCGGCGGCGCGGTAGTCGCCGGCAGTCTCGCCAGTTCGGCAATCGCGTGGTCGATGCTCGGCGCGCGCAATGCGGAGGCAGAGGCGAAGGTAGCGGCGCTGCGCGAGCAGTCGCGCCAGCTCGAGGAGCAGCAGGCACGACTCGCCGAGCAGGCCGCCCGCATCGAGGTCCTCTCGCGCGCCACGCCCGAATCCGGCAGCCCCCAGGCAAGCGCAGACGCGGCCAGCACCACGAGCCCTGCCGCTGCGCTCGT
>CANGUQ010000023.1 GCA_947456915.1 Betaproteobacteria bacterium | reverse complement strand
TCTTGTGGCTGTTGCGGCGGCGCGCCGGCAGCAGTGCAGCGAACGCGGCACCGAAGCTGCGCCCGGCGGCCTCGTGGGCGCCGCTCGCGCAGCGTCGGGGCAGATCGGTGCCCATGGGAGATGCACGGTTGCCGGTCTGGGCGAGGCGCCAGCGCCGCTGCGGGTCGATCACGTGGCCGCTGGGCGGGCACAGCCGCCGTGCGTCGACGCTCAGCGTGGCGAGTTCGAGTTCGCCGCAGAGGTCCGGGCCGTCCGCCGTGAGCAGCCCGGGCTTCAGCGCGAGGAAGGTGATCGTGCGCGCGGCCTGCACCGCACAGCCGTGGACGGTGCCGGTGTCGGCATCCAGTCCGCTCGGCAGATCGAGCGCGAGTACCGGCACGCCCAGCGCGTTGATGCTGGCTACGCGCCGCGCGAACGCGCCATCGAGCGCTCGCTTCAGGCCGATGCCGAACAGCCCGTCGATGACCAGTTGCCAGCACCCGCCGGGCGGCGGTTCGTCCAGCGTGGCACCGCCAGCCTCGCGCCAGCGCGCGAGCGCCTGAGCAGCGTCGTCCGGCGTGCGCGCCGGATCGGCGTCCAGCACCACGTCGACGCGGTAGAACCACGCGCGCAGCCAGCGTGCCGCCACCAGAGCATCGCCGCCGTTGTTGCCCGGCCCGGCGAATACCAGGACGGAGGTGCCGCGCTCGCCGAGCATTGCACGCGCACACTCGGCCGCCGCCAGTCCCGCGCGCTCCATCAGTGCCACGGCACCCGCGCGCGCGATCTCGGCGGCAGCCTGCCGCTCGACCTCGCGCAGGTCGGCGGTGGTGTAGAGGGCAGCGAGCGGCAGCGCAGGCAGGGTCATGGCAGCGGGAGAGCGAGACTTCGCTGATTCTAGCCGGATGACCCGGTCGCGCCGTTCTCGTCGGAATCGATGTGCGCGGTTTCGCCGCTGCCCGGATCGGGGCGCGGCATCGACCGGTCATACGCCTGCTGCCGGTATACTCCGGGCTCGCGCGCAGGTGCCGTCGCAGCCCGGACGCCATCTGCCGCTTCGGCGAGGCCGCACAGTTTCCGATGACAGAGATTCTCCGGCTGCGTGGCAGCGATGCGGTCGCCGGCTTCCGGCTGCGGCGGCTGCTCGAGACGATCCGTGCCGAGTCGCCGGCAATCGAGGGGCTGCAGGCGACGTGGTGGTATTTCGCGCAGCTCGCCGCTGCGCTCGACGCGCCCGGGGTGCAGCGGCTGCAGCAGCTGCTCGCGCCCACGCCGCCCGGCGGCATGCGCGTGGCGCCCGGCACGGGTACAGCACCGAGTGCCGACCGGATCGACCTGCTCGTCGTGCCGCGGCTGGGCACGGTGTCGCCCTGGGCATCGAAGGCCACCGACATCCTGCGTCAGTGCGGGCTGCCACAGGTGCTGCGCATCGAGCGCGGCTGTGCCTGGCAGATCACGCTGCGCGGCGGCGCTGTGCCGGCAGGGCCGCAGCGCGCGAGCGTGGCGGCCCGCGTCCACGACCGGATGACCGAATCCGTGCTGCCCGGCCTCGACGCGGCAGCCGGGCTGTTCGAACAGAGCGCACCGGCGCCGCTGTCCACGATCGCCCTGCTGGCGGGCGGGCGCGCTGCGCTGGTTGCTGCCGATCGCGCGCTCGGGCTCGCGCTCTCGCCCGACGAGATCGACTATCTGCTCGCCGCATTCCGCCAGCTCGGCCGTGATCCGACCGACGTCGAGCTGATGATGTTCGCGCAGGCGAACTCCGAGCACTGCCGGCACAAGATCTTCAACGCGAACTGGATCGTCGACGGCGAGCCGCGCGAAGAGACGCTGTTCGGGATGATTCGCCACACTCATGCGACGAGCCCCGGGGGCACGCTGGTTGCCTATTCCGACAACGCGTCGGTGATCGAAGGCCACGTCTGCGAGCGACTGCTGCCCGGCCCGGGGGCTGACGCCAGCGGCGACGCGCACGCGCACGCGCACGCGTACGCGTACCGCAGCGAGCCGGTGCACATCCTGATGAAGGTGGAGACGCACAACCATCCGAGCGCGATCTCGCCGTTCGCCGGAGCAGCCACCGGCGCGGGCGGGGAGATTCGCGACGAGGCGGCGACGGGACGCGGCGCGCGGGCGAAGGCGGGGCTGTGCGGCTTTTCGGTATCCGACCTGCGCATTCCGGGCCACCTGCGCGAGTGGGAGCAGGGCGCGCTGGCGGATGCAGCCGGCAGTGCAGTGGCGGCGCAGGCCGGCGGTGGTTACGGCAGGCCCGATCGCATCGTTGACGCGCTGCAGATCATGCTCGAAGGCCCGATCGGCGCGGCAGCGTTCAACAACGAGTTCGGCCGGCCGAACCTGTGCGGCTACTTCCGCAGCTTCGAACTCACCGTCGACGGCGAGCGCCGGGGTTATCACAAGCCGATCATGCTCGCCGGCGGGCTGGGCAGCATCGGGGCGCCGGCGACGAAGAAGGCGCCGGTGCCCGCCGGCGCGCTGCTCGTGCACCTGGGCGGACCGGGGCTGCTGATCGGCATGGGCGGCGGCGCTGCGTCCAGCGTCGATACCGGGCACAACAGCGCCGAACTCGATTTCGACTCCGTGCAGCGCGGCAATCCCGAGATGCAGCGGCGCGCACAGGAGGTGATCGACCGCTGCTGGATGCTGGGCCGCGACAATCCGATCCTGTCCATCCACGACGTGGGTGCCGGCGGGCTGTCCAATGCGCTGCCGGAGCTCGCGCACGGTGCCGGACGCGGCGCACGATTCGATCTGCGCGCGATTCCGATCGAGGCATCGGGGATGTCGCCGATGCAGATCTGGAGCAACGAGTCGCAGGAGCGCTACGTGCTCGCGCTCGACCCGGCGAAGCTCGCGGTCTTTCGCGCGATCTGCGAGCGCGAGCGTACGCCGTTCGCGGTGGTCGGGACCGCCACCGGGGAGGCGCAGCTGGTGGTCGATGACCCGCACTTCGGCAACCGTCCGGTCGACCTGCCGATGGACGTGCTGCTGGGCAAACCGCCGAAGATGCTGCGCGACGTGCAGAGACGGGCGAGCGCGCTGCCCGCACTCGCGCTCGAGGGCATCGATCTGCGCGAGGCGGTGCACCGCGTGCTGCGCCTGCCGACGGTGGGCGACAAGTCGTTCCTGATCCACATCGGTGATCGCAGCGTCGGAGGGCTCACCGCGCGTGATCAGCTGGTCGGGCCCTGGCAGGTACCGGTCGCAGACTGTGCGATCACGCTGTCGGGCTTTCGCTCGTTCTCGGGCGAAGCGATGGCGATCGGCGAGCGCACCCCGCTGGCACTCATCGATGCACCGGCCTCGGGCCGGATGGCGATCGGCGAGGCGCTCACCAATCTGCTCGCCGCGCCGGTGAACGCACTGTCTTCGATCAAGCTCTCCTGCAACTGGATGGCGGCGGCAGGGCACCCGGGCGAGGATGCGAAGCTGTTCGACACCGTGCACGCGGTGGCGATGGAGCTGTGTCCTGCGCTCGGGCTGTCCATACCGGTGGGCAAGGATTCGCTGTCCATGAAGACGGTGTGGCGCGACGCCAGTGCCGGCGGTGCAGAGCGCGCGGTGATTTCGCCGGTGTCGCTGATCGTGTCGGCCTTCGCGCCGGTGGATGATGTACGCGGCGCGCTGACCCCGCAGTTGCGCACCGATGCGGGCGAGACCCGGCTGCTGCTCGTCGATCCGGCAGCCGGTCGCGCGCGCCTGGGCGGCTCTGCGCTTGCGCAGGTGTACGGGCAGCTCGGCGACGTTGCGCCGGATGTCGACGATGCAGGCAGCCTGCGTGCGCTGTTCGAGGCGACCGCACGGTTGCGCAGCGACGGCCTGCTGCTCGCCCTGCACGACCGCTCGGATGGCGGGTTGCTCGCCACGCTTGCCGAGATGATGTTCGCTTCCGGCGTCGGGCTGGACGTCGCGCTGCCGCCGGTGCAGGCGGGCGGGGCACTCGCTGCGCTGTTCAACGAGGAACTCGGGGTGGTGCTGCAGGTGCGCGCCGCGGACGCTGCGCGGGTACGGGCGCTCTACGAGGACAGTGGTCTCGGCGGCTGCGTGTTCGAGCTCGGGCGTCCGAACGCGGTGGATCGACTGCGGCTGACCATGGCTGGAAGCGTGCTGCTCGACGAGGCGCGCGGCCCGCTGCGCCGGTCGTGGTCCGAGACGAGCTGGCTGCTCGCGCGCATGCGCGACGATCCGGGCTGCGCCGATCAGGAGTACGAACTCGCCTGCGATCCGCACGACTCGGGCCGCCCGGTACGGCTCGCCTTCGATCCGCAGCAGGTGCTGCACGGGCCGTGGGTGCATGCGGGCAGACGGCCGCGGGTAGCTGTGCTGCGCGAGCAGGGCGTGAACGGGCAGAACGAGATGGCAGCCGCGTTCGACCGAGCGGGTTTCGCGGCGGTCGACGTGCACATGAGCGACATCATCGAAGGACGGCTCGATCTCGGCGAGTTTCAGGCGCTCGCCGCCTGTGGCGGTTTCTCCTACGGCGACGTGCTCGGCGCGGGCGAGGGGTGGGCGAAATCGATCCGGTTCAACGCCCGCGCCCACGACGCGTTTGCGGCGTTCTTCGCGCGCGGTGACGTGCTCGGTCTGGGCGTGTGCAACGGTTGCCAGATGATGAGTGCACTCGCCGACCTGATTCCTGGCGCAGGGCACTGGCCGCGCTTCGTGCGCAACCGCTCCGAGCAGTTCGAGGCAAGGCTGTGCGTCGTGGAGGTGATGCCCACCCGGTCGGTGTTCTTCGACGCGATGGCGGGAAGCCTGCTGCCGGTGGTTACCGCGCACGGCGAGGGGTTCCCGGCATTTGCCGACGACACGGCGCGCCGTGCAGCGCAGCCGCAGGTGACGCTGCGCTACGTCGATCACCGCGGCGCGCCAACCGAGCGCTACCCGTGCAATCCCAACGGAGCGCCGGAAGGCATCACCGGGCTGACCAGCGAGGACGGGCGCTTCAACATCCTGATGCCGCATCCGGAGCGGGTGTTCCGCAACGTTCAGCTGTCGTGGCGCCCGCCGGCGTGGGATGCCTCGGGCGAAGACAGCCCGTGGATGCGGATGTTCCGCAACGCGCGCGCTGCGCTGGGCTGAGACCGATCCGGGGGGCGTTACTCCGCGGCGCCGGAAGCGGGCGGTGACCGACCGAGTTCGATGAGTTTCTGCAGTTCGGCCTGGTCGGTCTGCTCGAATCGATCGATCGCTACCAGCCCGCGCGCGAAGTCCCGTTCACGGCATTTGCCAGCGCGCGCATCAACGGTGCGATTCTCAACGGACTGGCCAGGCTCAGTGACCGGCAGGAGCAGATCAGCTTGCGCGCGCGCCTGCGCCGCGAGCGGATCGAGGCGATCAAGCCGGTGGCGGCCCGCGGCGAGGATGCGCTGGGGGCGTTGGCCGAGGTCGCGGTGGGACTGGCGGTGGGGTTCATGCTCGAAGGCTCGGGGTTGTACGCGGAGGTCGAGCCGGTCAGCCAGGGCCCGGATCCGTACGCGCATCGCGAGGTCGCGGAGTTGCAGCGCGTGCTGCTCTCGTTGGTGGAGGCTTTGCCCGAGCAGGAGCGCATGGTGATCCGCTATCACTACTATCAGCGCATGACCGTCGAGCAGATAGGGGCGTTGATCGGCGTGACCAAGGGCCGGGTGTCGCAGGTTCACCGGCAGGCGCTGCGCCGAAGAAGCACCCGCTGAGGAGCTTCTGAATCGAAAAAGGGGTCAGCGAAAAAGGGGTCAGAGTCGATTTCCCCCGGAAAAGGGGTCAGGGTCGATTTCCCCCGCCTGCAGCAGTCATGTTCCCGCGGCAAGCGGAAATCGACCCTGACCCCTTTTTCGTTTTCGAGCGGAAATCGACCCTGACCCCATTTTTTGACCCCTTTTCCGGCTGGCGGGCGCTGTCTACTCCGCCTTCGCGCCGGTCGCCTTCACCACCTTCGCCCAGATCTCGGCATCGCGCTTGATGATCGATGCGAACTCCTGCGGCGTCGAGGTGACGATCTCGATACCCTGGGCGGTGAGCTTCTCGCGCGTGTCGGGCTGCGCGAGTACCTTCAGGATCTCCGCGTTCAGACGGTTGACGATCGGCGCGGGCGTGCCGGCCGGGGCGAGAAAGCCCTGCCACGAGGTAACCTCGAAGCCGGGGAAGCCCGCCTCGGCCATCGTCGGAATGTCGGGTGCCGCGGGCGTGCGCTTCGCCTGCGCGACACCGATCGCGCGCACCTTGCCCGCACGCACCTGCGCGATCGCGGTGGGGATGTTGTCGAACATCAGCGAAATCTGCCCACCGACCAGATCGAGCATCGCCGGTGCGCCTCCCTTGTACGGCACGTGATTCATCCGGATGCCCGCACGCAGGCTGAACAGTTCGGTCGTCAGGTGCGGTAACGCGCCGGCGCCGGTCGACCCGTAGTTGAGTTCGCCCGGGCGTGCCCTGGCGATCGCGATCAGGTCCTTCACGTTCTTCACCGGCAGCGACGGATGCACGACCAGCAGCACCGGGGTCACCGCGGCCAACGCGATCGGCGCGAAGTCGGTGAAGGCGTTGTACGGCAGTTTCGGATACAGATACGGCGCGATCGACTGCGTCGCCGTGACGGCGAGAAACAGCGTGTAGCCATCGGCGGGCGACCTGGCGACGAAGTCGGCGGCGATCGTGCCGCCGGCTCCGGTGCGGTTCTCCACCAGCACGGGCTGGCCGAGTGCCTCGCTCAGTCGCGCACCCACCACCCGCGCGAGGATGTCGGAAATGCCGCCGGCGGCGAAGCCGGCAACCAGCCGGATCGGCTTGGCCGGCCACGCTGGGGTCTGTGCCACTGCCGGGATGGCAGCCGCTGCCGCGAACGCGGCTGCGAGCACCGTACTGCACCTCGCGCCGACATCGAGAGTCCGCTCGTTGCGCTTCATCGATGCTTCCTTTCGTGAAGTCCGCAGCATTCTTAGAATGTCAGAACAGTGGATTGACATGTCAGGTAGCGAATCCTACACTCCTTGAATCGCCACCTGCGCGTCGCTCGCAGCCGTCCGCGGCAGCGCCGCCCGCCCGATGCCCGACCAGACCGTCGTTTCGCCCGATACTGCACTGCCCACCGGCGCCGCCGGGCCGATGCTGCTCAACGACCAGGCCTACGAGCGCATTCGCCACGACATCATCGTCTGTGTCCTGCCACCGGGCGCCGCGATCTCCGAGTCGCAGCTGGGCGTGCAGTACAGGCTGGGCAAGGCACCGATCCGCAGCGCGCTGCAGCGTCTGGCCCACGAGGGACTGGTGCGCGCCCAGCCACGCCGCGGCTACATCGTATCGCCGGTCACGCTGCAGGACATCGAAGACATCTTCGAACTGCGGCTGCTGCTCGAGCCGCAGGCCGCGCGGCTCGCCGCGGGCAAGGTCGATGCGAGCCGCCTGAAGCTCCTCGACGACGTCTGCCGCGCCGGCTACCAGCCTGGCGATGTCGCGAGCACGCGTCGCTTTCTCGAAGCGAACTCGAGTTTCCACGTCGCCATCGCACAGGCCACCGGCAATCAGCGGCTGGCACACGCGATCGAGAGCCTGCTCGACGAGATGACCCGTCTGCTGCACATGGGCCTCACCTCGCGCAACCGCAGCTCCGAGATGCAGCACGAGCACGGGGCGCTGGTGAAGGCCCTGCGCCGCGGCGACGGGGCGACTGCCGAGCAGATCTGCCGCGAGCAGATCGAGGCTTCGCGCGAGATGGTGCTGGGAGCGGCGCTGCGCAGCCGGGCGCTGATGACGATGGCCATTCCCACCGCTACCGCCACCGGGGCAGCGCGATGACGCCGGCACTGAAGAAGCTGGTCGAGAGCACTCAGGCCGCCGCGCCGCGCGGCGGGGCGCCGGAGCCGCAGGCTCTGCTCAGTGCGATCCGCGGCTCGCTGTTCGACCTCGACCTGCTGGCCGACGAACACCGCCGCGCGAATCCCGACACCTACACGCGGCACGTGCTCTACGCCGACCCGCACGGCCTGTTCACGATTCTCGCAATCGTCTGGAGCCCGGGTCAGGGCAGTCCGGTGCACGCGCACCACACCTGGTGCGCGGTCGGCGTGTACGCGGGAGAACTGACCGAAACGTTCTTCCGGATCACGCCTGGCGATGTACAACCGCGCGTCGTGCGCGAGGTGCAGCGCGGCCCGGGCGACTCGTGCTTCGATTCCGGGCGCGACGGCATCCACCGGATCGAGAATCGGTCCTGCGAACTGGCGATCTCGATCCACGTCTACGGCGTGGGCGCAGACCGCATCACCACCGGCGTCAACCGGGTCTACCCGGTCGCCGCCTGATTCACGCCACCCTTCCCCCCTGCAACGGAGCACTCGATGCGCGCTGTCGTACTGAAGTCCCACGGTCCGCTGGACAATCTCGAATACGTCGCCGACTACCGCGACCCGGTGATCAAGGACGGCCACGTCATCCTGCGCACGCGCGCGACCTCGTTCAACTACCACGACGTGTTCACCGTGCGCGGCATGCCGGGCATCAAGGTGCCGCTGCCGGTGATCATCGGCCTCGATCTGGCCGGCGAGATCATCGAAGTGGGCAGCGGCGTCGAGGGCTGGAAGATCGGCGACCGCGTGCTGGTCAACCCGCTCAACCTGAAGATCGGGCTGATGGGCGAGATGATGGACGGCGGCCTCGCCGAGAAGTGCCTGGTCGACGCGAAGCAGCTGATCCGCATGCCCGACGGCGTGAGCTTCGAGCAGGCCTGCGCACTGCCGGTCGCCTACGGCACCGCGCACCGGATGATCGTGACGCACAGGACGATCAAGGCGGGCGACAAGGTGGTGGTACTGGGCGCCTCGGGCGGCGTGGGTACCGGCTGCGTGCTGCTCGCCAAGATGCTCGGGGCCGAGGTGGTCGCCTGCGCTTCGAGCGCTGACAAGATCCAGCGGCTCAAGGACCTGGGCGCCGATCACGTGATCAACTACAAGGAGACCGACTTCTCCAGGTGGGTGAACGAGAAGTACGGCAAGCCGCAGCGGCGCACCTACGAGGGCGGCGCGGACGTGGTGATCAATTTCACCGGCGGCGACACCTGGGCGCCCTCGCTCAAGTGCGTGAAGCGCGGCGGCAGCATCCTCACCTGCGGCGCGACCGCCGGCTTCGATCCCAAGGAAGACCTGCGCTACATCTGGAGCTTCGAACTCAACATCAAGGGCTCGAACAGCTTCTACAACGAGGATCTCACGGCGCTGATGGACATGATCCAGAAGGGTACGATGAAGCCGGTGATCGACGTCGTGCTGCCGCTCGAGCGCGCGAAGGAAGGACTGGCGATGATCGAGAACCGCGAGGTCTTCGGCAAGGTCGTCGTCACTCCCTGAACCTCTGCCCGCCCGCCGTCGGCGCACCCGCCGACGGCGCGAACCGGCGCCGGGCCGTCCCGACGCCGTCACACCGCGCCGTGCAGCAGCGGCGCGTGCCGAACTCCCCGGAGAGCCGAACATGGCCGAAGCACCGCAAGCTGGACCGAGCATCGAGCAACTCAACGCCCGCCTGGCGAAGAGCCCCTACAACAGCTGGCTGGGTCTGGCCGTCACCGCGATCGGCGCGGACTCGATCGAGATGACCGCCAAATGGCGCGAAGAGTGGGTCGTCAATCCCGCGGGGGGCTACACCCACGGCGGGATCCTCGCCGCACTCGTCGACGTGGTCGCCGACTACGCGATCGCAGCGAAGAACGGCGCACCGGTGCCGACCGTCGATCTGCGCGTCGACTACCACCGCGCCGCCAGGGGCGACATGAAGTGCGTGGGCAAGCTCGTGCGACTGGGAAGCCAGTTCACCACCGCCGAAGCCTACGTGTACGACGCGGGCGGCGCCCTGTGCGCGAGCGGCCGCGGGACCTACTTCACCGCACCGCCGGCGCCCGCGCCCGCCACAAAGAGCTGAGCCACCACCATGGCCTACGAAAAAGAGGATTTCCGCCAGTTCCTCGACCGGCTGCGCGCAGAAGGCGAACTCGTCGACCTGCGGCAGCCGGTCGACATCCGCCACATCGCAACGCTCGTCGATCAGTCCGACAAGGCGCTGTACTTCCACAACGTGATCGGCTACGACATGCCGGTCGTGTCGGGCATCATTCGCTCGCAGAAGCGCGCGACCCTCTCGATGGGCGTGGACACCTACGGCGAAATCGAGCACAAGCTGCAGCGCGGCATCGTCAAGCCGATCCCGCCGGTGTACGTGGAGAAGGCGGCGTGCCAGGACATCGTGCTCAAGGGCGACGAGGTCGACCTGTACAAGCTGCCGGTGCCGATGTCGTCGATCTACGATGGCGGGCCGATGATCACCGCGGGCGTGGTGATGGCGCGTGATCCGGAGCACGGACTGAACGCCGGCGTGTATCGCTTCATGGTGAAGGAGAAGAACCTCACCGGCATCGACATCGTCACGCCGAACAACATGCGCCTGTTCGCGCAGCGCGCCTACGAGCGCGGCGAGGCGCTGCCGATCTCGATCTCCATTGGCTGCCATCCGTTCGAGATCATGGGCTCGGGCTTTCGCGCGCCGCTCGGCGTCGACGAGATGGGGATTGCCGGCGGCATCCGCGGCGAGGCGGTGCGGTTCGCGCAGTGCGAAACGATCGACCTGCCCTGCCTCGCCGATTCGGAGATCGTGCTGGAAGCCGAAATCCTGCCCACCGGGTGGACCCATCCCGAAGGCCGCTTCGGCGAGTTCACCCGCCTGATGGGCGGGCTGCACTGGAATCCGCTGGTGCGGGTGAAGGCGATCACGATGCGCCGCAACGCGGTGTACTACGCGCTGCACATGCCGTGGGAGAACACCTGGCTCGCCGCCCCGACGCGCTACACCGCGATCCGCTCGGCGCTGAAGATCGCCGGCATCCAGACCGTGGCGATCAACGTCACGCTCGGCGGCTGCGCGTTCTGGCACGCGGTGATCTCGATCCGCAAGCAGGCCGGCGAAGGCAAGAACGCGCTGCTCGCCGCGCTGTCGGTGATGGACCTCAAGCACGTCGTGGTCGTCGACGAGGACATCGACGTGTTCAATCCGATGGACGTGGAGTGGGCGATCGCCACGCGCGTGCAGGGCGATCGCGACGTGATCGTGATTCCGGGTGCGCGCGCCAAGCCGCTCGACTCGAGCCTCGCGGTGACCCCGCCGGGCGTGGTGCCGACCGGCGCCAAGGTGGGGATCGATGCCACCATCGGCGAGGGCATCCCGCACGAGCGCTTCGAGCGCATCGCCTACGCCTATGCCGACCGCGCCAGGGTCGACGAGTACGTCGCCGGCAAGGCCGACCCGCTGCCCCCGGCCGTGGGCGCGACCGACGCTGCAGTGGAGGCGCTGGCACAGCAAGTGCTTGCGATGATCGAGCAGGAACCGCGCTACTACCAGGACATCGCCGCCCATTTCTCGGACTACGATTTCCAGACCGTCGCGCGCGCACTCGGGCACCTGCATCGCACCGAGAAGCTGTGGCAGGACCCGAAGGGCAAGATGTGCGTGCGCGGCTCGAAATTCGCCGCCGTCGTGCCTCAGCGCGCGAAGTAGCGCGGAAGCAGAGTTCCGGTCTGCGCTGCGCGCGAGACCGGCAACGCAGCGCGGCACCACGCGCCCGGGCGAGGCGCCCGGCGCTTGCGTGCTGCCACGGCCGGGCTCGCCGGTCCGACGAAACCAACGAGGAGACAGACATGGCAGGTCAGTACGAACAGAAACTCGCGCAACTGGGCATCACGCTCGACCCCGTGCCGACCCCCGTCGCCAACTACGTGCCCTACGCGATCACCGGCAACCTCGTGTTCGTCGCCGGTCAGGTGTGCCGCTCCGGCGGCAAGGTCACGCACAAGGGCAAGCTCGGCGGCGAACTGAAGATCGAAGACGGCAAGGCTGCGGCCCGGGTGTGCGCGACGAACATCATCGCGGTGGTCAAGCTCGCCACCGGCGGCGATCTGGACCGCGTCGTGCGCTGCGTGTCGGTGCGCGGCTTCGTCTCGTCGGTGGCGACCTTCTTCGATCAGCCCACGGTGATCAACGGCGCGTCGGACCTGTTCGTCGAGGTGTTCGGTGATGCCGGCCGCCACAGCCGCACCGCAATCGGCGTGGCCGCACTGCCCGCGGACTGCGCGGTCGAGGTCGACGCCGTGTTCGAGATCAGGTAACCGCTCCCGAAGGAAGGATCGTCATGGCCCAGGCAATCGGAACCCGTCCGGTCAGCGAACTCATCCGCTGGCCGACCGGCGACCTGTCGCGCATTCCGCTGCACATCTACGACGATCCGGAGATCTACGCCTGGGAGCAGGACCGGATCTTCCGCGGCCCGACCTGGAACTTCCTCGCGCTCGAGTGCGAGATTCCCAGGCCCAACGACTACTGCCTCACCCGCGTCGGCGACACGCCGGTGATCGTGGTGCGCACGGAGCAGGGCGACATCAATGCGCTGGTCAACCGCTGCACGCACAAGGGCTCGGTGCTGTGCTACGACTCGCGCGGTGCAGGCAAGCGCTCGTTCGTCTGCCCGTATCACGCGTGGACCTTCGACCAGTCCGGAGAACTCAAGGGCATCGCCTTCGAGAAGGGCGTGAACGGACTCGGCGGCATGCCCGAAGGCTTCGACAAGTCGAAGCACGCACTGACCCGGCTGCGCGTGGCCACGATCGAGGGGCTCGTGTTCGGCACCTTCAGCGAAGAGACCCCGCCGCTGGAGGAGTACCTCGGGGAACCGATGGTTGCGCACATCAGGCGCACCATCCGCGGCCGGAAGATGCAGATCATCGGCCGCTACAACCACATCATGCCGAACAACTGGAAGCTGTACATCGAGAACAGCCGCGACACCCACCATCCCTCGCTGCTGCACGCTTTCTTCGCCACCTTCAAGCTGAACCGTCTGTCTGCCGAGGGCGGCATCCGGCACGACCCGCGCAACTGGCACCATCTCGTGTTTGCCAAGCGACTGACCGACCAGGGGCACGAGGAATACTCCCCTGGCAGGCTGCGCACGATGAAGGCCGACTTCGGCCTGAACGACCCGTCGCTGATTGCGCAGTGGATGGAGTTCGACGACAACATCACCAACGCGCTGCAGAGCATCTACCCGGGCTTCGTGCTGCAGCAGATCCTGAACTCGATCGGCACCCGGCAGGTGATCACCCGCGGCACCGGCGAGTGCGAGCTGATCTGGACCGTCGTCTCGTTCGACGACGACACCCCCGAGCAGCGCGCGATCCGCATCAAGCAGAGCAACCTCGTCGGCCCGCACGGCTACATCTCGATGGAAGACGGCGCGATCGGCGGCTTCGTGCAGCAGGGCATCAGGGGCGACCGCGACAAGCAGGCCGTGGTCGAGATGGGCGGCACCACCGCCGACGGCCAGCCCACGCGGGCGACCGAGACGTCGGTGCGCGGCTTCTACAAGGCGTACCGCGAACTGATGGGGGCCTGAGCGATGGACTCACCGGCCCACGACCCGGTCGCCGACGGCATCGATCCTGCCGGTGCACGCACGCTCGGCGCGGCACAGCGCGCGGCAATCGAACTGCTGATGGTCGAGTACGTGCACGCGATCGACCAGGGCGATTACGAGCGCTGGCCGCACTTCTTCACCGAGGACGGTCACTATCAGGTGACCGGGCGCGACAACCACGCGCGCGGGTGGGTCGCCGGCATGCTGCTGTGCGACAACCGCGACATGATGATCGACCGCATCTACTCGCTGCGGCAGGTCAACGTGTGGGAGCCGCACACCTACCGCCACGTGATCGGTCCGACGCAGATTCTCGGCACGAGCAGCGACGGACGGGTGCACGCGCAGACCAGCTACCTGTGCGTGCGCACGATGCACGATGGCGAGCAGAAGCTGTTCTCGACCGGACGTTATCTGGACGAGGTGGTATTCGAAGCGGGCGCAGCCGAACCGCGTGCGCTGCTCGCCCGTCGCACGGTGATCAGCGACTCGAACCAGATCGACACGCTGCTGGTGATCCCGCTCTGATTCGGCATCCGCGGCAGGCGGGCAGTACGCTCGTCTGCGCTTTCCGTTCACGTCGAGGAGTCCGCATGGCCCGCGCCGCACTGCCCAGGTACCACGTCCACTTCGAGAGCAACAGCCGCAAGCCGCGCGCTTTCCAGGTGCACGAGAGCGACGTCAAGGCCGCCGTGCGCCGCCATCCCGAACTGGCGAAGCGGCTGAAGATCACGGTCGGCTTCGACCGCACGATGCTCGCGCAGGCGCTGCAGAGCGCGGATTTCATGCTCAATTCGGAGCCCCCGCGCGAGGGTTTGCGCGCGATGGCGCCGAAGCTCAAGTGGATCCAGACGACCGGCGCGGGCATCGACGGGCTGCTACCCCTGGACTGGCTGCCCGAAGGCGTGACGCTCACCAACAACAGCGGCGCGCACAGGGCCAAGGCGCAGGACTCGGGCGCGATGGGCGTGCTGATGCTGAACGCGCTGATCCCGGCGGTCATGACCGCGCAGCGCGAGAAGCACTGGCACCACCTGTTCTCATCCCCGATCGCAGGCAAGACCGCGCTGGTGCTGGGCTATGGCGACGTCGGCGCGGCGGTGGGGCGCGGCGCGCGCAGGCTCGGCGTGAAGGTCATTGCCGTCACCCGCTCCGGCCGGCCGGTGGCCGGCGCCGATGAAGTGGTGCCGGTGGCAAAGCTCGCGCGGGTGATCGGCCGCGCCGATTTCGTGATCGTCGCCACCCCGCTCACCCCGCAGACGCACAACCTGCTCGATGCAGCGATGCTCGACCGGATGAAGGACGGCGCCGGGCTGATGAACATCGGTCGCGCACCGGTCGTCGACTACGACGCGCTGCGCGAGCGCCTGATCAGCGGCAAGCTCTCGGGCGCCGTGCTCGACGTGTTCTCTCCCGAGCCGCTGCCTGCGGAGTCGCCACTGTGGACGACGCCGAATCTGATGGTGCTGCCGCACATCACCTGCGACGACCCGCGCTACATCGAATACCTGCTCGATTTCTGGTTCGAGAACTTCGAGCGCTTCCTCGCCGGGAAGAAGTTCAGGAACATCGTCGACCCGGTGCGCGGTTACTGAGCGGAGTTCGCAAGCGATGTCGATGCCGATCTTTCACATGATCGCCGGCGCACCGGATCCGGTGGCGCCGTTCAGTCACGCGGTGGAGGCCGACGGCTGGGTGTTCGTCACCGGCCAGATGCCGTTCGAAGGGCTGGCCAACGACTCGGCCTACCCCGAGGGCATCGAGGCGCAGACACACCAGGTGATGAAGAACCTGACCACCGTGCTCTCGGGCATCGGCCTGTCGCTCGCCAACGTCGTGCAGGTGCGCGTGTTCCTGCTCGACTTCGACGCGCACTACGCGCGGATGAACGCGGTGTACGCGAGCTATTTCCCGCCCGGGCGGCGGCCGGCGCGCACCTGCGTCGGCGTCACCGGGCTCGCGCGCGGCGCGCTGGTGGAGATCGACATGGTGGCGCGCCGCCCGTGAACGGGCGAGCGCCAGCCCCGGCTCAGCGATCGCCGAAGTCGCGGGTGCCCCGGTAGATCTCGACGACCGTGCGCTGCGCCTCGGCATCGCCCGCGCGCGCCGCCTTGCCCAGCCAGTACATCGACATCGGGTAGCTCGCGGCCACCCCCTCGAGTGCAGCCCCGCCAGGCAGCAGCGCCTTGCCCACGCGCTCCTGTGCGTGCGTGTCACCCTGCTGTGCGGCGACGAGATACCAGGCGAACGCGTCGGTCGAGCGACCGTTCTGGGCCAGCAGGTCGGCCACCTGGGCCGGCCGGGCGCAGCCGGGCACGGCCGTGCCCGGCCGGGTCATCCCGGCGGGGGCGTCCACGCAACCGGCCGATTCCGGGCGCGATTGCGCGATCGCGGCCACGGCAATCACGGACAGGCCGACAGCCCAGAGTGAACGAACGACTGTACGGTTTCGCTTTGCATTCATGGAAGGCTCCTCGAGGTACGGGGTGCGAGATGACCGTGATCAGGCTAGCGCGGGTGCGGGCGGGCCGTTATGCTCGATTCACCGCCGCGCCGTGAATGATTCACACGACGGAATCCGCACGGCAGCCCGCCACCAGCCCGCACAGCCCACTGCGCACACTGTCCCACCGCTCCCACCGCTCCCACCGCCCGCTGCCCTCATCGTCTTCACCGCACCGATGACCGACTCCGTCGCACTGCCACGCCTGCCGCTGCACGAAGCGCAGGTGCCCGCCGCCGGCCGGCTCAACCTCGATCACGTCGCGCACTTCGTTCCCGATCGCGATGCCGCGGCGAGCGCGCTCGCGCAACTGGGCTTCACCCTCACGCCGTTCTCCGAGCAGTCGCACCGTCTGCACGAGGGCGGTCCGCTGCTGCCCGCCGGGACCGGCAATCGCTGCGCGATGCTGCGGGAGGGCTACCTCGAGTTCCTCACGCCGTTCGGCGACACGCCACTGGCCGATCAGTTGCGCGCGGCGATCGCGCGATATCCGGGCGTGCACCTGATCGCGTACGGCAGCGGCGATGCGCAGGCGGACTTCGCGCGTCTGGACGCGGGGGGCTATGCGCCGCCCCCGCCGGTGCGTCTGCAGCGCGAGGCCTCGGCGCCGGTGCGCGCGGCACCGGGCGAAGCCACGACCACCGTGCGCTTCTCGGTCGTGCGCACACCGCCGGGCACGATGGCCGAGGGCCGTATCCAGTTCTGCCAGCACCACACGCCCGAAGGCGTGTGGCAGTCGCGCTGGCTCACCCACGACAATCACGCCGTCGCGCTGCAGCGCGTGTTCGTCTGCGTCGCCGACCCGCAGGAGGCGGCCGCGCGCTACGCGCGCTATGCCGGGCTGCCGGTCGCGGCGGTGGCGCGCGGCGTCGGCCGCGAGTTCGTGCAGCACACCGCGCGCGGCTCGCTGCAC
>CANGUQ010000022.1 GCA_947456915.1 Betaproteobacteria bacterium | reverse complement strand
GAGTGTCTTGGTCGCCGCGGCGAGCACAGGCTTCGACCTGGCAGCGCGTCCTGCAGCCGGCTTTGCCGCGGCGCGCCGTTGCGGGATCACCGCCCACGCGTCGATCTCGATCAGCATCGTCGGCACCACGAACGCCGAGACCTGTACAGTCGTGCTGCACGGCAGCGAGTGGCCGAAGTACTCGTGGATCACCTCGTTGACCTTGTCCTGATCGGCGATGTTCTTCATGAAGCGGGTGATCTTCACGATGTGCTCGAACGAGCCACCGGCGGTCTCGACGATGCGCTTGATCTTGTCGAGCACGCGCCGCGTCTGTTCGGCCGCATCGTCGGGCAGGATCCACTCCTCGGGCACGTGCGGATGCTTGTGGTTGGGCTTGGTCGCCCCCATGCCCGACATGAACAGCAGCGTGCCGCCCTCGATCCTGATCGCCGGTACGTAGGGCGTGTTGTGCTCGGGCTGCAGTGGCCACGGGTAGATGACTTCGCGCTTCATGCGGTTGCTCCTCCTTCGGGGTGCTCGGGTGCTCCGGGATCGGTGCTCCACTGCGCCCGCGCGCTGCGGGGTCGATGCACTCCGGCACTGCATTGCTGCCGGCCCCGGCGCTCGGGCAGCGGAGATGGTCCGGAGGTGGTGCGATCCGGTGCCCACGGCACCGTGCGATCATTCTGCCAGCATTCGCCAACCGACTCGCTGCCGCCAATGACCGACATCGCACGACCCGACGCGCCCGAGATCGCGCTCACGATTCGCATCCCGTCTCCCGGACAGGAACTGCTGGAAGCGCGCTTCGTCTGCCATCGCCTGTACGAGGCCGCAGACCGCGTGCGCCTGCTGCAGCAGATCGGCCCGCGCGTGCGCGCGATCGCCACCTTCGCCTCGGGCGGCGTGGACGCCGCGCTGCTCGCCGCGCTGCCGCGAACCGAGATCATCTGCCACTACGGCGACGGCATGGAGAAGATCGATCTGGACGCAGCGCGCGCGCGCGGCGTGGTCGTGACCAACTGCGGCACCGGCGTGGTCGAGGACGACGTCGCCGACACCGCGCTCGCGCTGATGCTCAACACGATGCGGCGCTTCCCCCAGGCCGAGGCATTCGTGCGCAGCGGCCGCTGGACCGGACCCGACCAGTTCGCGCCAGCCACATCGCTCGGCGGCAAGACCGTCGGCATCCTCGGCCTGGGTCGTATCGGCGAGGGCGTGGCCCGTCGCGCAGCGGCGTTCGGCATGCCGGTTCGCTACCACAACCGGCGGCGCAAGGACGTGCCCTACGCCTACGACGAGGACGTGCGCTCGCTCGCCCGGCACAGCGACGTGCTGGTCGTCGCAGCACCGGGCAGCGCACAGACCGAACGCATGGTCGATGCGGAGGTGCTCGATGCGCTGGGTCCCGCCGGGTACGTGATCAACGTCGGCCGCGGCACGATCATCGACGAGCCGGTGCTGCTCGACTTTCTCGAACAGCGCCGCATCGCCGGCGCGGGTCTGGACGTGTTCGCGACCGAGCCGCGCCTGAACCCGCGTTTCCTCGCGCTGGACAACGTCGTGCTCTACCCGCACGCCGGCACCTACACCCGCGAGACGCGCGACCGGATGGCGCGCATCCAGTACGACAACCTCTGCCGGCACTTCGCCGGCGAGGCAGTGACCAACCGCGTCGTCTAGCGCCGCGCCGAAGGCAAGGCCGGGGGCTCGCGCACCGCCGCGCAGCTCAGGGCTTCGCCCCGGGGATCGGCGTGGCGGCCCAGTGCACCATCTGCCAGCGCCCGTCGCGGCGCACCCACACCGACACGGCGATGTTGTCGAGCGAGCGCGGGACGCCGCTGGAGGTCATCTCGACCTGGTAGCGACCGTCGACGACAGCGGTCTCGCCGAAGAAGCGCACCCGCCGTTTCTCCACCCGCCACGACCTGTAGACGAACTTCTCCGCGCGCATCGCGGCGAAGTAGGCGTCGCGGTCGTCGACCACCGCCGAGCCGTGCACGTAGGTCATGTCCGCGGCGTAGAGCTGCTCGAGCCGTGCATAGTCGAGCGCGATCATCGCGGCGAAGCGCTCGTCCTCTGCCTGCTCGACCGCGCGCGCGTCTTCCTCGTTCATGGGGCCTCCATCGGATCGGCTGCCACGGTAGCGCGTCGGCCCGGCCGCGGCAACCCGGGTCGTCCCCGCTGCCGCGTTGCGCAGCGAAGCGTTAATGCTTCAGAATGACCGGATGACAACGCAGGAGAATGCGATGAACGAGCTGTTCGGCCGAATCGTGCTGATCGTCGCGGCGCTGGCTGCGCCTGCGCTCGCCTGCGCGCAGGCGTTTCCCGCCAAGCCATTGCGGATGATCCAGGGCTTTGCCGTGGGCGGCAACACGGACACGCTCGCGCGGATCATCGGAGCGGAGATGTCGAAGACACTCGGCCAGCCGGTGATCATCGATGCGGTGGTCGGCGCCAGCGGACGCATCGCCGCGGAGCAGATCGCCCGCGCCGCACCCGACGGCTACAACCTGCTCCTGATCTCCGGCGGCCACATCGCAGTGGGTGCGCTGCACACCAATCTCAAGTTCCACCCGGTCGACAGCTACGCGCCGATCGCGATCGTGCAGGAGATCGAGTTCGTGCTGAGCGTGCGTGGCGACTCGCCGTTCAGGACGCTCGGCGCGCTGACCCAGCAGGCTCGGGCGAAGCCCGGCGAGATCAAGTTCGGCGCGGCGAGCACCGGCACCACGCCGCACCTGACCGGAGAGCTGTTCGGCATACTGACCGGCTCGCAGCTGCTCTACGTTCCCTACAAGGGCGACTCGGCCGCGCTGACCGGACTGCTCTCGGGCGAAGTCGATTTCTCGGTCACCACCCCCGGTACCGTGCAGGGACAGGTCAGCGCCGGCGCGGTGCGCGCACTGGCCACCACAGGTACGCGCCGCCTCGCCTCTCTGGGGGGCGTCCCGACCGCGGTCGAGGCCGGAGTCCCCGGATTCGAGGTCGGTTCCTGGGCCGGCATCGTCGCTCCCGCAGGTACGCCGGCACCGATCATCGAGCGGCTGCACGCGGCGATCCGGCGCGCGGTGGAGAACCCGGAGGCGCGCGCCCGCATCGAGACGTTCGGCGGCGGCGCGACGATCACCTCGCCGGAGGAGATGCGCACCCGCATGAGTGCGGATCTCGAGCGCTGGCGCCGGGTGATCAGGGAACGCAACATCAAGGAACCCTGAGCGCGCCAGCGGCTTCGGGCATCCCCGTTCAGGCCTGCGGCGGCAGCGGCACCGCGTAGCGCTGCGCGAGTTCGCACAGTCGCGCCCAGGTCGCTGCCGCAACCGGCACGCCGGCCGCTGCGCGGCGGGCGCTCTCGCGATCTCCCCGCTCTCCGGGCAGCAGCAGTTCGTCAACCCCCGGCGCGCGCGGCTGCGCCTTGACCGCCGCCGACAGTTCGGCAAAGCCCCGGGCAAAGACGTCACGACCGCCCAGCACCTCGAGATCGAGCGCGACCAGCGCGCTGTTCAGGCGATAGTCCTCCATCTGCGCGGGGTCGCGCAGCGCGGAAGCGAGCAGCGGGTTGGCCAGCGCCACGCTGGTCAGCGCCTCGATCATCAGCGCGAGCCCCGACCCTTTCGCCCCGCCCAGCGGCAGCGGCGTGACCGCGACCGCCGCATCGGTCGTGGCATTGCCGTCGCGGTCGACCGCCACGCCCGCCGGCAGCACGCGTCCCTCGCTCTTCGCTGCGGCAATCTTGCCCATCGCGATGGCGGCGGTGGACATGTCGAGCAGACCGCCGCCGGGCACGGCGACGGCGAGCGGGCTGGTGGCGAGCACCGGCCCCGTGCTGCCGTGATAGGCCATCATCGGGCGCGAGGCGGTGAGCATGATCGCGAGCATGCCCTGCTCGGCGACCTGCCGCGCGTAGTAGCCGATCGCGCCGCCGTGCCCGTGATCCTGCACGAACACCCACGCCGTACCGGCTGCGCGCGCACGCTCGGCCGCGACCTCGGCCGCACGCGCGAGTGCGGCCGGACCCAGCGCGCGGTGCGCGTTCACGCGCGCCACACCGGGACGGATGACTTCGACTTCGATCCGCGCCGCCGGATCGAGCACGCCGCGCCGCGGCATGTCGATGTACGACGGCGCGCGCGCAACCCCGTGCGGCCCCTGGCCACGCAGGTCTGCCCAGACCAGCACCTCGGCACAGGTGCGCGCGTGCCCGGGGTCGAATCCCGCCGCGACCAGCAGGGCGGCAACGAACTCGCGCAATGCAGGTGCAGCGATGATCGGCGATGCGGACTGGGCCACGGTGAACTCCCGAAGTTGCGATCAGGCCACGGCAGGCAGAAACGCCTCGACGGCAGCGTTGAAGGCGTCGGCCCGCTCGAGGTTGCAGATGTGTCCGGCGTTGGCGATCACCTGATGGCGAGCTCCAGGAACACGCTGCGCGATCGCGCGCATCACCTCCGGCGGCGCTCCGACATCGGCCTCGCCGCCGATGAGGAGGCAGGCACTGGTGATCCCGGCCAGACCCGGCTCGTAGTCGAGCGCACGGATCGCCTCGCAGCAGCCGATGTGCCCATCGGCGGATGTGGCAGCGATTCCGGCGCGCAGCGCCTCGAGCCACGGGGGCTGCGCAGCGATCGTCTGCGGCAGGAACCACCGGGCGAGCGTCGGCTCGACGAGCGCGCCCATGCCCTGCTCGCGGGTGATGCGGATGCGCTCGGCCATGAACGCGGCATAGGCGGCTGGCGCCTGTGCGCGGCAGTCGCAGCACACCAGCGAGAGCACGCGTTGCGGATATCCGATGGCGAGACCGAAGCCGGTCATGCCGCCCATCGACAGGCCGACCCAGTGGCTGCGCGCGATGCCCAGCGCGTCCCACAGGCCGATGACGTCGCGCACCAGCAGATCGAACGTGTACGGGCCGCTGCTCGCTTCGCTCCTGCCGTGGCCGCGCGTGTCGTAGCGCAGCACGCGGTAGCGCCGCGAGAAGTGCGCCGCCTGCGGCTCCCACATCGAGAGGTCGCAGCACAGCGAGTTGCCGAACGTGATCCACGGGCCCTGCTGCGGTCCGTCGATGCGATAGTTGACTGCGATGCCGTTCACGTGCGCCGTGGGCATGCCGATGCCTCCCCGGCGGGGATGCTCCCAGAGCGCAGGCGTGCTGGCAAGCGCGGGCGCGCTCGCAGCGGGCGGTTGCGACGAAGTCGCCGCGGCCCGTATACTGGTTTTTCAGCAACGACACCGACGCGCGACGACTCATCGATGCAGAGCACGGTCACCTTCGATTCCGACGGCCTGAAACTCACCGGTACGCTCCACGTGCCCGAAGCAATGGCGGCGGGCGAACGCAGACCGGCACTGCTCGTGCTGCACGGCTTCGGCGTCAATCGCGCGAGCGGCACGTCGGTGGCCGCGGCGCGACTGTTCGAGCAGTGGGGCTACGTCGCGCTGCGCTTCGACTTCCGCGGCTGCGGCGACAGCGAAGGCACGCCGGGGCACCTGCTGTGCCTGGACCAGGTCGCCGACACGCGCAATGCACTCGCCTGGCTCGCCACGCGCGCCGAGGTCGACCCGGCGCGCATCGGCGTGTTCGGTCACAGCTTCGGCGCGGCGGTTGCCGTGTACGCCGGCGGCGAGGATCCGCGCTTTGCCGCCGTGATCTCCTCCTGCGGCTGGGGCGACGGTGAGCGCAAGTTCCGCGGGCAGCACGCCGGCGCAGCCGCTTGGGCACGCTTCACCGCGATGCTGGAGGAAGGGCGCGCGCACCGCGCGCGTACCGGCGCTTCGCTGATGGTGCCGCGCTGGGACATCGTGCCGATCCCGGAGCATCTGCGCGCCAACCTGCCGGCCGGCTCGATCAACGAGTTCCCGGTGGAGACCGCGCAGAGCATGTTCGACTTCAGGCCCGACGAGCGGGTGGGGCGGATCGCGCCGCGGCCGCTGCTGCTGTTTCACGCGGCCAACGACTCGGTGACGCCCTCGGAGCAGACGCTCGGCCTGTACGCGCGCGCGGGTCACCCGACCGATCTGGTGCTGCTCGACGACATCGACCACTTTCCGTTCGCCGACACCAACCCGCGGGCGAAAGGCGTGCTGCGCGGCTGGCTCGATCGCTATTTTCCGGCGCTGCCCGCTGGCGCCTAGCGGCAACGGACAATTCCGCCTGCACCGCCGCGGTAACGTGCGGCACAGGCGGCACGCGGGGCCCGACGACGGCGCGACCGCCGCGATCCGGCCCGACGACACCAAGGAGGGGAAGCGCTGATGAGCGATGCGACCGATGCACTGGTGAGCCCTGAGTGGCTGGCACAGCGACTGAACGACCCGGCGCTGCGCGTGGTGGACGCCACCTGGTATCTGCCGGGTCAGGGACGCACCGGCGAACAGGACTACGCGCAGCGGCGCATTCCGGGCGCGGTGTTCTGGGATCTGGAAGGCATCGCCGATCGCTCGACCGATCTGCCGACGATGCTGTCGCAACCGGCGGCGTTCGCCGCCGACATGGCCCGGCTCGGCATCGGCCCCGCCACTCAGGTCGTCGTCTACAACGGGGCGGGCGTGATGTCCGCGCCGCGCGTCTGGTGGACGCTGCGCTACTTCGGACACACGCAGGTCGCGGTGCTCGACGGCGGGCTCGCCCGCTGGCTGTCCGAAGGACGGCCGGTGGAGACCGGGGCGCCGCGTCCGGCGCCCGCAGCGGCTGCGTTCGCCGCACGCCCGCAGGCAGCCATGGCGTGGGATGTCGACGCGGTCCGGCGCAACATCGACAGCCGCAGCGTGCAACTGGTCGATGCCCGCTCGGCCGCGCGCTTCAACGGCACCGAGGCTGAAACGCGCGCGAACTGCCGCAGCGGCCACATCCCAGGCAGCCGCAATCTGCCGTTCAACGAGATCGTCGACGCGAAGAGCAAGACGATGCTGCCACCGGCGCAGATCGCCGATCGCTTCGCGCGCGCCGGCATCGACCTCGGGCAGCCGATCGTCGCCTCCTGCGGGTCGGGGGTCACCGCCGCGGTACTCGCGCTGGGGCTGCATCTGATCGGCAGGCCGGACACACCGATCTACGACGGTTCGTGGAGCGAGTGGGGCACGCGCCGCGACACCCCGGTCGAGACCTGAGCGACGGAGGACGACACCATGGTCAAGGTCCACGACATCGCCTACGTGCGCCTGGCCGCGCCCGATCTGGACGCGCAGGAGCAGTTCCTCACCGACTTCGGCATGGTGCGCGCAGCTCGCACGGCGAGCGCGCTGTACATGCGCGGTACCGACGCGCACCACCACCTGCACATCACCGAACAGGGTCCTGCGCGCTTCGTCGGGCTGGGCTACTCGCTCGCGAGCGAGGACGATCTCGCGGCCGCAGCGCAGCTTCCGGGAGCCAGCGCGATCGAGCAGATCGACGAACCCGGCGGCGGGCGCCGCGTGTGGCTGCGCGAACCCAACGGCTATCGCATCGAGCTCGTGCACGGAATCGCCACGCCTGCGCCGTTGCCGGTACCGCCCAGCTCGATGAACATCGGCACCGACCGTTCGGCGCGCGTGGGTGTGGCCAAACGGCTGGCGAAGGGCCCCTCGCACGTGAAGCGGCTCGGCCACTGCGTTCTGGTGTCGCCGAACCCGCGTGCGACGTTCGACTGGTTCCACCGGAACCTCGGATTCCTCGAGTCGGACATCTTCTACGCCGGCGCGCGCGACAGGCAGGTGGCGATCTTCGGCCGTGTCGATCGCGGCGCCGAGTTCGTCGATCATCACGTGATCCTGTGCGCCGGCGGCGAGCGGGCCGGACTGAATCACCTGGGCTTCGAGGTGCACGACGTGGACGACCTGCTGCTCGGCCACGATCACCTGCGGCGCTGCGAGCGCTACCAGCACGTCTGGGGCATCGGCCGGCACCTGTCCGGCTCGCACGTGTTCGACTACTGGATGGACCCGTCGCAGCGCATCCACGAGCACTGGACCGACACCGACACGCTCGACGCCGCAGGCGAGCCGAACTGGCATCCGATCGAGGAACTGCGCTCGCAGTGGGGAGATCCTGCGCCGCTCACCTTCATCAAGCACGTGTCGGCGTAGCGCTCTCCGGGACGGGTCACCCGGGCTCGATCGCGCGCAGAAACTCCGCGCGCTCGCGCGCGCCAGCCATCAGGAAGCCGAGGTCGCCGCCGCTCAGGATGAAGCGCATGCCCATGCCGATGAACTTCTTCATCAGCGCGGGCTCGTACACCCCGCCCATCCCGGGCACCACGCCGTGGCGTCGGCAGGCGGTGAGCACCGTCGCATACGCCTGCTCGAGGCGCGGGTCGGTGAACTGGCCGGGGATGCCCATTTCCATGCACAGGTCGTTGCTGCCGATCATCACGCAGTCGATGCCGGGCACCGCAGCGATGGCATCGGCCTGCTCGATCGCCGCGGGAGTCTCCAGCATCACGCAGACGAACGTCTCGCGATTGATCGTCGCGGTAGCTTCGCCCACCGGCACGCTGCGGTAGGCGAACTGCGGCAAGGCACCCACCGCCGAACGATGCCCGATCGGCGGATATCTGCAGAAGGACACCGCGCGCTGCGCCTCCTCGACGCTGTCCACGTGCGGGACGACGATGCCCTGCGCGCCGCAGTCGAGCAGACGCGAGGCGTGGTGGTGCTCCTTGCCCGGCACACGCACGATCGGCGTGATGCCCAGCGGCAGACAGGCGGCCGCGATCTGCGATGCCGCCTCGACGTCGAGCGAGCTGTGCTCCATGTCGATGAACAGCCAGTCGTAGCCGCAGGTCTTGCCGATGGCGGCGATGTCGATGCTGCGCACTGCGCGGGTACCGAAGCCGATCGCCAGCCTGCCGGCCGCCAGTTGTCGCTTCGTGTGATTCGGATACGCGCTCATCGGGGCTCCTGCGATGCGTGGGCTCGGGGTGGATGCGGGGTGAATGCGGGGTGAATGCGGGGTGAATGCGGGGCGGGTGCCTGCCGCCGCGCGGCAACGCGCAGGCAGCAGTTCATGTTAGCGTGTTCGGGCGCTGGCGATGGACCTGCCTGCGCCTTCGATCGACGACGCGCCGGCTGCCCCGTGGCCGACCGGCGTACGCAGGAGGATGCCCGATGACCGGATCACGCTGCAGCGCGCCGCGCGCTGCGCTCGCCGTCGCCGCCCTGGCGGCAACCGCCTGGCCGCTCTCCTCGGCCGTCGCACAGAGCTGGCCGGCACGGCCGGTACGCGTGGTGATCCCGTGGCCGCCGGGCGGGCTGACCGATGTCGTCGGTCGCATCGCATTCCAGAAGATCGCCGAGCATGCCGGCCAGCCGTTTACCATCGACAACCGCGCAGGCGCAGCCGGCACCATCGGGGCCGAAGTGGTCGCGCGCGCCGCGCCCGACGGCTACACGCTGATGGTGCACTCGATGTCGCACGTGGTGAATCCGTTCGTCTACAAGTCGCTGCCCTACGACACGCTGGGCGATTTCGTCGGCGTGGGCATGCTGTCGCGGCAGACCGGGCTGCTGGTCGCGCACCCGTCGCTGCCGGTGAAGTCGGTGAAGGACCTGCTGGCGCTCGCACGCTCGCGGCCGGATCAGCTGTTATATGCCTCGTCGGGCAGCGGCAGCTTCTCGCATCTGGCCGTGCTGCTGCTCGCCTCGATGAGCCAGACGCGCATGACCGAGGTCCCGTACAAGGGCGGCGGGCCGGCCACCGCGGCCCTGGTGGCGGGCGAGGCGCAACTGCTCGCCGGCTCGCCGGCTGCCGTTTCGTCGCAGCTGGCGGCAAGGCGGCTGCGCCTGCTCGCGGTGACCTCGGACACGCGCCTCGCCGCCTTTCCCGACACGCCGACGATTGCCGAAGCCGGCGTTCCCGGCTACGAGTACGTGGGCTGGGTCGGCGTCTTCGCGCCGGCGCAGCTGCCCAGGGCACTGGTCGAGCGGGTGAACGCCGAGATCGCCCGTGCGCTCGATGCGCCCGACACGCGTCGACGGATGGAAGAGTACGAGCCGTGGACGATGACCCCGGCGCAGATGGCCGCGCGCATCCGGCAGGACTTCGACAAGCACGCCAGGCTGATGAAGCTGGTGACAGCGAAGACGGACTGACCCGGACGGCCGGCGGCGCACGCGGCCGCCGGGCGTTCAGTCGGGCCTGATCCCGGCAGCCTGCACCACGCGCTGCCAGCGCGCGAAGTCTTCCTTGATGAACGCGGCGAACTCCTCGGGCGTGCTGCCGAGCGCCTCGACGCCCATCTGGGCGAAGCGCTCGCGCACCTGTGGCGTGGCGATCGCCTTGATCACCGTGGCGTGCAGACGCTGCACGATGGCCACCGGCAATCCGGCCGGACCGAGCAGCCCGGTGGCGTTGGCGATGTCCATGTCCTTCACGCCGGCCTCGGCGAACGTCGGCACGTCGGGCAGCGCCGACATCCTGTGGCGCGCCGACACCGCGAGCGCACGTACCTTGCCCGCGCGCGCGTTGCCGCTGGCCGTGCTGCCCTGATCGAACAGCAGGTCGATCTGGTTGCCCATCACGTCGCTGGTGGCCAGCGCGCTGCCCTTGTACGGCACATGCAGCAACCTCACGCCGGCGTGCATCTGGAACAGCTCGCCCACCAGCTGGTTCGACGAGCCCGTACCGCCCGAGCCCATCGTCAGCGCACCGGGCTTCTCGCGCGCGAGCCGGATGAAGTCGGTCAGCGTCTGCACCGGGAGCCCGGTGCGCACGATCAGCACGAACGGGGTGACCTGCACGTTGCTGATCGGCGTAAAGTCGCGCACCGGGTGATACGGCGCGCTCGGAAACAGCGCCGGCGCGACGCTGAACGTGCTGTTGGAGCCCATCTGCAGCGTGTAGCCGTCGGGCGGGGACTTCGCCACCAGTTCGGAAGCGATCATGCCCCCGGCGCCGACGCGGTTCTCGACGAGCACCGGCTGGCCCAGCGCCTCCTGCATCGCCGGTGCGAGCAGCCGTGCGGTGAGATCGACGTTGCCGCCAGCGGCGAAGGGCACGATCACGCGTATCGGCTTCGCCGGCCACGACTGCGCCGGCGCGGTGCCCGACCCGAGCGCCGCGAGGGTCCCCAGCAGCACCCCCGCCGCAACCGGGGCGAGGCCCACTTCCTGCCGGGCCGGGGCCTCGCCCCCTCCCGTGCAGTCCTTGCCCGTGCTGCGTGGCGTATCCCCCGCGTGCTGTGCAGCGGTGGGCGCAGGGGCAGGGAAGGAGGCGGTGGCGGTGTTGCGCATGGGGGTCGCTCCTGAAGTGGCGTGTCCGGGAGCGCTCAGAGAACGGTGTCGGCGATCCAGTCGGCGATGTAGTCGACGCCGATCTGCCGGTCGTCGAGCTGCACGTGATAGGTGCCGCCCTCCTCCTCGGTGAAGATCTTCAGGTGCTTCTTCGGCGACCCGAGCGCCTCGTACAGCTTGTGCGCGGACGCCACCGGCACCACCCTGTCCTTTTCGCCGTGCACGATCAGGAACGGCATTCTGATGTCCTTCGCGATCTCGGCGAGCGAGAACTTGCGCGCCTTCTCGATCGCGGCATCCAGAGTGTCGGTGCCCATGATCCAGCGGAAGTGAAAGGTGGACTGCGGGGTGGACTTCGAGTCGGCGTCCTGGCGGCGCTTGATGTCGAGCTGCCAGGCGTGCAGGTCCCAGTGCAGCGCGGCGAACGCCACCCCGGCGGCGTAGCGCTGATCGAACGCGGCGACGCGCCCGGCATAGTAGCCGCCGAAGCTGTAGCCCATCACCACGACCTTCGCGGGATCGACCTCCGGCCGGGACGCGACGTAGTCGTAGGCGGCGCGCCCGGGTACCTCGTAGTCGTGGCGCGCGTACAGGTCGCGCAGCCGCAGCGACTCGCCCTGACCCGGTCCGTCGATCGCCAGCGTGTGCCAGCCGCGGGCCGCGAACTCCAGCCCGTTGAACAGCACGCTCATCTCCTTGCAGTTGTCCATGCCGTCGAAGACCACCACCGTGGGCGCGGGACCGGTCACGCCTGGCGCCTTGAGGAACCACGCCGGCAGCGTGCTGCCCTCGTACGGAACTTCCACGCGCTCGATCGTCGGGTAGCGACGCAGCAGCCCCTTGCCCTGGCAGTCGAGCGACTTGCGCCCGAGCTCGCGCTTCTGCGCTCCCGGTTCGACGAAGCGCTCGGCGGTGAAGTAGTACATGCCGGCGCGCAGATACAAGGTGCCGGCGGTCATCGCGTGGCCCGCGGCCTGCGCCGCATCCGCGCGGGCCTCGATCGCCTTCGCCATCCGCTCCCACTCCTCCCACCAGGCCTGCGGCTCGCCCTCGCGCGCGCGCAGCCGCTCGCAGATCACGTCGATCTCGCCCAGCGCCACGCAGCCGTACGGCGCCATGCCCTTGCAGATCAGCGTCGCATTCGACCAGATCATGTTGCCCGGAAACTCCTCCACCCATCGTCCCATCACTCGCTCCTTGCGTATTGCTGCGATTGCCGGACGCGCGGCGCGCGTCCTGCTGACGTCGATGCTCGCGCCGGCCTGCGGTCGCCGAGCCTCGACTGCTGCTGCCCGATCACTGCCGCACAGTGGCGGTCCAGCGCTGCCCCACCCACCGCGCGCAGACGAAGCGGCGGCGATCCCCGAGCCGCCGCGCGCTCAGCTGCGCGCCGATCGGCAGCCCGTGCTCGTCGCGAGCCAGCGGCAGCGTGATCGTCGGCACCTTGGTCACTGTCCAGATCATGTACACCCAGGGATGCGGAATCGGCAGCCGGCCCTGCGGCGTCTCGCCGGCGCCGGCCAGCGCGAGCAGCACGTCCCGCGGCCCGATCAGCGCGTCGAGTGAGCGTCGGGCTCGCGGTCGTGCCGCGCGTTCATCGCATCGCCGACGCGATCGATGTCGCCCATCGCCACTGCACGGTACGGCGCCATTGCCCTGCAGATCAGGGTCGCGTTCGACCCCTTGAAGCTGCCGACGAAGTGATCGATCCACGAAGTCGGACATGCCATCGCTCCTGCATCCAGCATGAATTCGCCGCCTGGCCGCCAGGCCGCCGCGCGCGGCCGCGCCGCGCACGATCACTCGACGCGGATGCCTGCGCCCTTCACCACGGCGGGCCACACCGCGAACTCCCCGCGCAGGAACTGTGCGAACTCCTCCGACGTGCTGCCCACCGGGGTCGCGCCGGCGGCCGCGAGCTTCTCCTTCAGCTCGGGATCGCGCATCGTGCGCGCGAAACCCTGCTGCAGCCGCGCCAGTACCGCGGCCGGCGTGGCCGCGGGTGCGACGATGCCCTGCCACTCGCGCGCCTCGAATCCCGGCAGTCCGCTCTCGGCGATCGTCGGCACGTCGGGCAGTGCCGGGTCGCGCGAGGCCGTGGTGATGCCCAGCGCCACCAGCTTGCCGGCCTTCAGGTGCGGCACCAGCGCCGGCACGCTGCCGACGTAGACCTCGACGTGACCGCCCAGCGCCGAGCTGAGCGCGGGTCCGCCGCCGGTGAACGGCACGTGCACCATGCGGATTCCGGCGCGATGCGCAAACAGCGCAGCCGCCATGTGCGTCGCGCTGGCAATGCCCGACGACGAGTAGTTGAGCGTATCCGGTCGTTTGCGCGCGAACGCGATCAGTTCCTTCACCGAGCGCACCGGCAGCGACGGGTGCACGGTCAGCACCAGCGGCACGATCGCGGTGAGGCTCACCGGCGCGAAGTCGCGCTCGGTGTTGTACGGCAGCTTCGGCATCAGGCTCGGATTCAGCCCGAACGTGAGGTTGGCCACGCCGAGCGTGTAGCCATCGGGCGCGGCGCGCGCGACCTGCTCCATGCCGATCACTGCCGAGCCGCCCGGGCGATTGTCAATCAGCACCGGCTGACCGAACTGCTCCGACAGCCGCGGCCCCATCATCCGGAACACCACGTCGGTCGCTCCGCCAGGTGCGAACGGAATGACGATGCGAATCGGCCTGGTCGGGAACTGCTGCGCCAGCGCAGGCGCCACCATCGCCCCCACCGCCACCGCCCCGAGCACACCCGCGAACTGCGCAGGGAAAACAGAAAAAGGGGCCAGGCCCCTGTTACAAATCGGGGGCTCGGCTGCGCCTGCGGACGCGGCTGCGCCCTTGCGGTTGCGCCAGATCTGCAAAAGGGGCCTGGCCCCTTTTCGGGGGGGGCGTTCCCGATTTGTCGGGGTGTCTGCGCTGCCGCCTGCACTGCTCGCCATCGCGTCCTCCTCGGTGAGTGAAGATCCGCGCTCGGCAGGCGCGGTATCGGGTAGCCGGGCTTCGCTTGCGGGCGCGATCGCTCGCGCCTCAGCCCTCCATCGCTGCCATGATCCGCTCGGGCGTGAGCGGCAGATCGCGCACGCGCACGCCCATCGCGTTGCACACTGCGTTGACGATGGCTGCAGCCACCGGCCCGGCCATGCCTTCGCCGACACCGAGCGAGGTCTGCTCCGGACGATCGAGCAGCACGGTCTCCACCGCCGGTGCCTCGCTGAAAGTCAGGATGGGATAGCTCTCCCAGTCGCGGCTGAGGATGCGCGTGCGGTCGAAGCGGACCTGCTCCTTCAGCGTCCAGCTCGCGGCCTGCACGATGCCGCCCTCGGCCTGATTGATCACGCCGTCGGGATTGACGATGCGCCCGCAGTCGAGCGCGGTCCAGCAGCGCGGCACACGCACCTGCTCTTCGATCACCACCTCGGCGATCACCGCCACGTAGTTGCCGGCATTCTTGTAGCGCGCGAAGCCGATGCCGCGGCCGCGGCTGCCGTCGCCGCTCTCGCCAGGGCGCCACGCAGCGAGCTGCGCCACCGCCTCGATCACGGCCCGCGCGCGCGGATCGCGCAGGTGGCGAAGCCGGAATTCGACCGGATCGGCACCGGCGAGCTTCGCCAGCTCGTCCATCATCGACTCGATCGCGAACACGTTCGCATAGGCGCCCAGCGCGCGCAGCGTCGATGCACGCAGCGGCTGCGCCGCGATCGCGTGCAGCCACACCCGCTGGTTCGGAAAGTCGTAGAGCGGAACCGCGTTGCGCTGACTGGCACCGCCCTGCGCCATCGGCATGTCGATCGCCGGCGGCGGCTCGAAGCCGCGATCCAGATGCCAGGCCGCGAGCAGTCCCGGGTTCGGATGCCGTCCCGGGCGCGAGATGTGACGGTTGGTGTGCACGTCCTCCTGCCAGTCGATGACGCGGCCCGCGGCGTCGAGCGTGGCGCTCACGCGCACCGCCATCGCCGGGCCATAGGCTTCCCAGCCGTGCTCGTCCTCGCGCATCCACTGCAGCTTGACCGGCGCGCCGTGCACCGCGCGCGCGAGCAGCACCGCGTCGAATGCCGCATCGTCGGCGCCGTTGTGTCCGTAGGCGCCAGCGCCTTCGGCGTGGCGCACGGTGATCGTCGCCGCATCGATCGTCAGTGCCTTGGCGATCTCGTCGCGCAGCGGAAACACCGCCTGGCTGTGCGACCACACCTCAAGCTGGCCGTCGTGCCACCACGCCACCGCGCACGACGGGCCGATCGAGCCGTGCGACAGATACGGGCGGGTATAAACGGCCGTGAGCGTGCGCGACCCGGCGCTGGCCAGCGCGCCTTCACCCGCTGCCGCACCCTTCTCCGACAGCGCTTCGATCTCGGCCGGCTGCGCGAGCAACCACGCGGGCATCGCCTCCGCGTCGGGCAGATCGGCGACCTCGACCCAGCGCACCGCAGCGGCGAGCGCGCGCGCCGCTGCAATCGCCTGCTCCTCGCGCTCGGCCACCACGCCGAGGAAGTTTCCCTCGTGCACGACGGCGCGTACGCCAGGCAGCGCGCGGATGCGGCCGCAGGCGGCAGCGACCGGCTCGCCGGGCAGACCGTGCACGCCCGCCGCATCGCCGTCGGCGATCAGCCTCGCGCGGTACGAGGGCGGACGCACCACGCGCCCGAACAGCATCCCCGGCAGCCGCATGTCCTGCACGTAGGCTGCACCGGCGAGCTTGCGCGGCACGTCGAGACGCGCTAGCGACTGTCCGACGACGCGCAGTTCCGCCGCCGTCTTCGGCCGCACCTGCCCGGTGGCCTCGCGCGCGAGGTCGACCTCGACGGCAAGCTGCCAGTAGGTGATCGCTGCCGGCAGCGCAGCGCCACCGTCATCCCGCGGCGGAACACCGTGATCGCCCGCTGCCGGCGCCGCTGCCGGCGCAGCGGCGGGCTCGCGCCCGCGCACGCGAATCGTGCCGTCGTCCACGCTCAGGCTCTCGAGCGACGCCTGCAGCCGGCGCGCCGCCGCCTGCAGGAATGCATCGCGCACTTCGGCGCAGGCCTGGCGCAGCGCGCCACCGCCCTCCTCCACCGAGCGGCTGCCGGAGGTCGAACCTTCATCCGGGCTCTGCGACGTGTCCACCGGCACCATGCGCACGCGCGTCACCGAAACGTCGAGTTCGTCGGCCGCCATCTGTGCCATCGCGGTGACGATGCCCTGGCCGATCTCGACCTTGCCAGTGCGCACGATCACCGTGCCGTCGCCGTTGACCTGCACCCAGCGGTCCAGCCGCCGGTTGCTGTCGAGCATGAACGGAAGTTTCGGCCGTGCGCTCACGCCTGCCCCTCGCGCAGCATGCGCGCCGCGCGCTGCACCGCGCGCACGATGCGGTTGTGGGTGCCGCAGCGGCACAGGTTGCGCTCGAGCGCGCCGCGGATCGCCGCCTCGTCCGGGTCGGCGTTGGCAGCAAGCAGTGCGGCTGCGCTGATGATGATGCCGTTGATGCAGTAGCCGCACTGCGCCGCCTGCTCGGCGATGAACGCGCGCTGCAGCGCGTGCGGCGCATCGAGCGTCCCCAGCCCCTCGATGGTGGTCACGCACTTGCCCTCGACCGCCCACAGCGGCGTGTTGCACGACTGCACGTTGCGCCCGTCGATCAGCACGTTGCACGCCCCGCACTGCCCGAGTCCGCAGCCGAAGCGCGTGCCGTACAGCCCCAGATCGTTGCGCAGCACGTACAGCAGCGGCGTGTCGGGGTCGAGCGCGAGCGACTGCCGCGCGCCATTCACCGTCAAGGCGATCGGCTTCACGTCGGCAGCCCGAAGCGCAGGGCCG